>JAZUCO010000137.1:0-5015 GCA_045639185.1 Acutalibacteraceae bacterium | reverse complement strand
AAGGATGAAGCATTAAGACTGCTTGACTTCCTCAGCGGTGTTGCTTATGCAAACGACGGCGAAATCAAAAAAATTGCAAAAAGCACATTTATTATTACTCCCTATAACGTTGACGTAATGGGAGACCTGCTTTATGAACTTGAAAACAACGGCGTATATTTTGTATAAAGAGAAAAAGAGAACGGATGGTAAAAGAAAATGACTGCTGATGAAATCAGAAAATACAGTTTTGAAGCTCTGCCCGAGGGCGGCTATTCTCAGGAAAGCGTAATGGCTTTTGCTGAACAGACTGCAAAATCATATGAGGAGCTTTTTGAAGAAAACAAAGAAATCGTAAGAAGACTTACTATTTTTGCAAAGAAGCTCGATGAATACAAGCGTAACGAAAGTTATATGACAGAAACTCTTCTTACAGCTCAGAAGACAGCGGCTCAGACTATCGCAGGCGCTGAATCTGTTGTTGCAAAGATGATTGAAGCTGCAAAGAATGAAGGTAAAAAAATCATCAACGATGCAAGAGAGCGTTCAAACGAAATTTATGTTGACAGAGATAAAATCATTTCTGAAGCAGAAGAAAAGGCAAAGGCTCTTACAGAAAAAGCTGAAAATGCTCTTGCAGATGCAACAGCTGTTGCTGAAAAAGAAGCTCAGGTTATTCTTGATAACGCAAATGCACAGGCTAAGGCTACTGTTGATGGTGCTAAGGCAGGTATTCAGCATACAATTGATGAAATCAATGAAAATGCTGATACAGTTATCAAAGAAGCAAACGAAACTGCAGAAAACCTTGTAAAAGAGGCTCAGGCTACAGCTGATGCTCTTGTTAGCGAAGCAAAAGCTTCTGCAGAAGCAATGGTTGCTGAAGCTCAGGCTCAGGCAGATGCACTTGTAAATGAAGCTAACGAAACTGCTGATAAGGTTGTTGCCGAATCAGTAGGTAAGGCTCAGGCTGTTGTTGACGGTCTTATTGCTGATGCAAACAAGGCAAAAGATGAGTCAGAAAAGCTCAGAGCAGAAGCTTTTGAAATGAAAAAAGAAGCTGTTCTTTACAAAGAAGAAAAAGAAAAGACAGCAGATGAATATAAGGCAGAGCAGGAAAAGCTTGCAGATTTTTACAGAACAGAACAGATCAGAATGGCAACAGAAAATGCTGCTGCAATCAGACTTGAGGCGGAAACATTTGCTCACAGCGTAACAACAAAGGCAAAATCAGCTGCTGCAGGCATTCTTCTCAAGGCTCAGACAGATGTTAACAGACTCAACGGTGAACTTCACGCAAATCTTGATTCTGTAAATGCCGCTGTTGAAGCTGCAGTTGAAAGATACAATGCAATCAAGGCTGCATCAGATGACCTTTATGCAAAGCTTGCTGCTGTTGCCGAAAGTGCAGTAACACCCGACAGCACACTTCTTGAAGCTGATGAAACAGTATTTGTTTCTGATACTCAGGAGCTTAATGATGCTGTTGTTGCTGAAGATATAGACAAGATTCTTCTTTGCTTCGGTATCAATTCAGAAGAAATGCTCAAGGCAACAGAACAGATTATTGCTGAAGAAGCAGAAAGAATAAATGCAGAAGCTGAAGCTAAGGCTCAGGCAGAGGCTGAAGCTGCCGCTGCAGCAGAAGCAGAAGCTGCAAAGGCTGCTGAAGAAGTTGCAGAAGAAACAGTGCCTGAAGAAGTAATTGAAGAAGAATTTGAAGAAGTTCAGGAAGTAATTATTGAGGTTGAAGCTGAAGAAACAGCAGAAACTGTAGAAGTTGCAGAAGAAGAGACTGCAGAAACTGTTGAAGAAACAGCAGAAGAGATTGTTGAATCAGAAGCAGAAGAGGTTGCAGAAGCTGAAGAAGTTAATGAAGAAGCTGCAGAGGAAATTGCAGAAGAAGTCACAGAAGAGACTGAAGCTCCCGCTGAAGAAATCAAGGAAGAAGAATTCTCAGATTTTGAATTTGATTTTGATTTTGACGATGCAGAAGAAATTCCTGAAATCGAAGCACCCGTTCAGCAGGCAGAACAGGCTCCTGTTTCAGCAAATGAAGCAGAAGACGATCTTTTTGATGATGACTGGGGTATGATTGACGGCTCAGAAGATGATGATGTGAAGGAATTTGTTCCCGAAATCCCTGCAGACAGCGAAACAAAAGTCTTCTCAATTGATGACGGTTTTGATGATATTGACCTTTCTGATCCCGTTTTTGCAAAAGATCACGATTCAGACGGTGAATTCGAAATCGATTTCAGTATGTTTGAAGTAGACGAGGAGAGACAGCAGGCAAGAAGAGCCGAGAGAGCTGAAAATAACTCCCGTAAAAAGAAGAAAAAGAAAAGATAATGACTAAGTCAAAGAAATACGTCATTTTTGCTGTGCAGATGGTTGCCGCCGCAGTCCTTGTTTTTATTGACCAGTGGCTCAAAAAACTTGCGGTGGAGCATCTTATGGGCAAAGAAGATATTATATTGATTAAAAATTTCATAGGTTTTTCATACGCTGAGAATACAGGTGCCGCATTCAGTATGTTTTCTGACAACACAATGGTTTTGTCTGTTGTCACACTCATTCTGCTTGTCGGCGGAATTCTCGCAATGCTGTTTATGAAACCTCAGGGAAAACTTGTGAATATCTGTGCTGTGCTGATTATCGCAGGCGGTGCAGGTAATCTTATAGACAGGTTTGCAAATGGTTTTGTTGTTGATTACATCAAAACTCTGTTTGTTGATTTTCCCGTGTTCAATTTTGCCGATATTCTTGTTGTTGTCGGTTGTTTTGTGCTCAGCGGTTATCTGATTTTTGATATTATCAAAGAAGAAATAGAAAAAAAGAGGGCAAAGTCTGATGGAAATTCTTGAATTCACCGTCAATGAGGCGGGTGTAAGACTTGATAAATTTCTTTCAGACAACTCTTCGCTTTCCCGCTCAGCGGCAACGGCACTTATTGAAGAAGGTGCAGTTACCGTCAACGGTAAAAAGGCATCAAAAAGTGTAAAACTTAAAACGGGAGATGTTGTCACCGCGGAAATTCCTGAGCCTTCAGAGCTTGATGTTGCGGCTGAGAATATCCCCCTTGAAATCATTTATGAGGATGATGACTTGCTTGTTGTAAACAAGCCTAAGGATATGGTTGTTCATCCTGCGCCCGGAAATTATACGGGCACGCTTGTGAATGCGCTGATGTATCATTGCGGTGACAGTCTTTCGGGTATAAACGGTGTTATTCGTCCCGGCATTGTTCATCGAATCGACAAGGACACAAGCGGACTTCTTATCGTTGCAAAAAATGATAAATCACACGTGTCTCTGGCGGAGCAGATTCAGGCTCATTCTTTCACAAGAGAGTATGAAGCTGTTGTTGTGGGCAATTTCAGAGAAGACAGCGGTACAATTGACCGTCCTCTCGGCAGAAGTCCTCACGACAGAAAAAAACAAGCTGTAAACGGACTTAATCCCCGTAATGCCGTTACGCATTATGAAGTGATTGAAAGATTTACGGGTTTCTGCCATTGCAGATTCCGTCTTGAAACGGGCAGAACACATCAGATAAGAGTTCATGCCGCATCAATGGGACATCCCGTGGCGGGTGATACTGTCTATGGCGACAGTAAACATACCCACGGTCTGCAGGGACAGTGCCTCCACGCAAGAAAAATCGGATTTGTTCATCCCTCAACAGGGGAGTATATGGAATTCACATCCGAATTGCCGGAGTATTTTACAAAGTTTCTTGAAAAGATAAAAAAACTATGAAAATGAAACATCTTCTCGGTCTTGCAGGTTCAGCGGGGGCTGTTGCTCTCGGTTGTGCCGCATATTCCGAACTCGCAATCAGAACAAAAGAATATTCACTTTCCACAGGAAAAACCGACAGTCCGCTGACTGTTACGGTGCTGTCTGACCTGCATTTTTCCGTTTTCGGCAAGGACAATTGCCGTCTTGTGAATGCGGTAAAAAAGACAAATCCCGATGTGATTCTTCTTGCAGGCGATTTCTTTGATTATCATCACGGCAAGACAAATACCGAACGTGTTATGAAAACGCTGAAGTCATTCTGCGGAATTGCTCCCGTTTATATGACACCGGGTAATCACGACAAACGGTATGACATTCAGACGGGTAACGATTTCAAAAAAAATGCAGAAGATTGCGGTGTTACGGTTCTTGACGGAGAAATTGCAGATATTGAAATAAAAGGGCAGAAATTAAGGCTTGGCGGTATTTTTGATCATAGTGTTTATCTTGAAGATTACGGTGACCGCTGGTACGATTCACCCGTTTATGAATATCTTAAAGAATTTGAAAAAACAGATAGTCTGAAGCTTCTTATGATGCACAGACCGAACACTTTTATATATACAGATGATAAATGGGACATTGATGCCGTTTTCTGCGGTCACGACCACGGCGGTATATGGCAGATTCCTTTTATCGGTGGTGTGTATGCACCCGAGCAGGGTTTTCTGCCCGAGTATTTCAAGGGTGAACATAACCTCTGCGGAACAAAAATGTTCCTTTCTTCAGGTCTTGAGGGATATTACCTTGTCCCCAGACTCTTCAACAGAGTCGAGATTCTGAAAGTTACAGTCAATTAAATCATTGTGCATTATGCATTATTATAGGAGAGATAACATGGACGCAAATGTAAAAAAACAGCTTCTTCTCGATGCAGTAAATATCCGTAAGGGTGTTATCGAGGGAACATTCAATGCAAAATCAGGTCATCCCGGCGGTTCACTTTCAATCGCAGATGTTTTAGCATATCTTTACAGATGTGAAATGAAAGTTGACGCTTCTGCTCCCAAGGCTGAGGACAGAGACAGACTTGTTCTTTCAAAAGGACACGCTGCTCCCGGACTTTATGCAGCACTTGCAAATGCAGGTTTCTTCCCCGTGGAAGATCTCAAAACTCTCAGAAAGAGTGATTCATACCTTCAGGGTCATCCCAATATGAACTATGTTCCCGGTGTTGATATGAGTACAGGTTCACTCGGTCAGGGTATTTCTGCAGCAGCAGGTATGGCTCT
>JAZUCO010000136.1:0-5589 GCA_045639185.1 Acutalibacteraceae bacterium | reverse complement strand
GATTGTAACCCTTTTCTTCAAGGAGTGAAACAGTTAAAAATTCACCCTCTGACATGCTCATTTTGCCGTATGAGGTGTTAAGATGCATTACGTGGAACCAATATTTACACCAGCAATGGCCCAAAAATGCTTCACTCTGTGCGATTTCGTTTGTATGATGAGGGAATGCATTGTCGATACCACCGCAATGAATATCAAGATATTCGCCGTTGTGCTTGATGCTGATAGCGGAACATTCAATATGCCAGCCGGGATAACCGATACCCCAGGGGCTGTCCCATTTAAGCTCCTGATCTTCAAACTTTGATTTTGTAAACCAGAGTACAAAGTCAGTCTTATTTCTCTTGTTTTCGTCCTCAGAAACGCTGTCGCGAACACCTACTGCAAGGTCCTCTGCATCAAAGTTATTAAAAACATAGTAATCTTTGAGCTTTGATGTATCAAAGTAAACGTTTCCGCCTGCAATATATGCATAGCCGCCATCAAGAAGTCCCTGAACCATATCGATAAATTCTGCAATACAGTTTGTTGCAGGCTCTACCACATCGGGACGCTTGATATTGAGCTTTTTGCAATCGGAGAAAAATGCATCGGTATAGAATTTTGCAATTTCCATAACGGTTTTCTTCTCACGCTTTGCGCCCTTGAGCATCTTGTCTTCGCCTGTATCAGCATCACTTGAAAGATGACCGACGTCTGTGATGTTCATAACACGCTTTACATCATAACCTGCATAACGGAGAGCTTTTTCAAGCACGTCTTCCATAATATAAGTTCTCAGATTACCGATGTGAGCAAAGTGATAAACTGTGGGGCCGCAGGTGTACATACTTACTTTGCCTGCTTCATGGGGAATGAATTCTTCTTTTCTTCTTGATGATGAATTATATAAAAACATATTATTTCTCCTTATTTATTGATTGTATCGGCAAGGGTTTTTATCATCTCTTCAAGTCTTTCAATTTCCTGAGCAACGGGGTCAGGAATATGAATCTGGTCAAGAGCTTCAACCTTTATGCCGTCCTGCTTGACAACCCTTGCAGGTGTACCCACTGCCGTGGAATTTCCGCGTATTTCATGAAGAACAACAGAACCTGCCGCAATTTTTGTATTGTCGCCTATTTTGATGGGGCCGAGCACTTTTGCGCCTGCGCCTATCATAACTTTATTGCCGACTGTGGGATGACGCTTACCCACATCTTTACCTGTACCGCCGAGAGTCACACCCTGATAGATTGTGACATCATCACCGATTTCGGTTGTTTCACCTATAACAACACCCGTGCCGTGGTCAATGAAAAATCTTTTGCCGATTGTGGCACCGGGGTGAATTTCAATACCTGTTCTGCGTACACATCGCTGTGATAACCATCTTGCAAGAAAGTGAAGGTTGTGGCGGTGACACCAGTTAGCCTTACGGTGAGACCTGACAGCACGGAGTCCCGGATAGAGAAGAAGTATCTCAAGGACAGACGCAGCCGCAGGGTCACGGTCTTTAATGCATTGAATATCTTCTTTTAATTGTCTGAACATAAAACCTTGCGACTCGAAACAAAAAATTTGTTTCTGCCGTTCCTCCTTTCTTTGCTTTCATATTATTATACTATAAATAAACAGAAAATGCACCATAAATTTTATAATTTTTTTAATGAATTTTTGTAAAATTAGGTCTTGATTTTTATTGCATATTAATGTATAATAGCGAAGCAATTGAACAAGGACGATTAGCTCAGTTGGTAGAGCATTCGCTTGACGTGCGAAGGGTCAGCGGTTCGAGTCCGTTATCGTCCACCAGGAAAAAGGAAAGACACGCAATAGCGTGTCTTTCCTTTTTCAACTAAGTGTGCCTTGCGGCACGTGAAGAGCTCCTTCGGTACGTGAAGCTTGCTTCGCAAGTGAAGTGCCTGACGGCGTGTTCAGCACACTTAACTTCACTTTGTGCGAAGCACAAAACTTCACAATGGCGAAAGCCATTGCTTCACTGAATCAAATTTTACAGATTCCTTTTTGTTGCATCTCATCACGCTTTAGCGTGCATCTTCCTGCGGCTTGATGAGATACAACACTTCGTGTTGATGATATACAAGGCTCCGCCTTGATTTTTCCGTTTCGGTTTGCTATAATGTTTCCAGATTAAAGAAAGCGAGTGTTTCCTATGTTACCACTTCTCAACATCCCCTTTGACAACAAGTTCCTCATTGCGGGAATGATACTTTTCTCATTCATTGCAGTACTTGTACTGCTCAAGGTTTTCAAAAATAAGCTTCCCAAAGACGGTGGTCGTGAATTTGCATTCAACGGCAAACTTTCCGAAGGTAAGGCAAGAGGCGCAGGTATAGTTTTCACTGCAGTTTTTGTTCTTGCAGGTCTTATCTTTGCACCCATCACAGTCGAATACATAATTTACTATGTAATTGTTCTTGCAAGTATGCTCTCAGGCTATTTTGATGACAAGTCAGACAAGCCCTGGAGCGAATACAAAAAAGGTCTTATTGACCTTATCATCTGCGTAGGCGCATCAGTTGCATTTGTTTACTTCAACCCCGACCTTGTAAAGCTTGACTTTTTCTTCTTTGATTTTGCAGTGAACAAATACCTCTTTGCAGGCATTTCAACTGTTTTCCTCTGGATGATGATAAACGCAACAAACTGCTCAGACGGTATTGACGGTTTCTGCGGCACACTTTCAATCAATTCACTCATTTTCATTGCTGTCATCGGTCTTGCAGGCGGTATGGAAAAGGAATTCGCATCACTTATCATTGCAATGATTTTCTGTATCGTGCCTTATCTCTGGTACAACGCAGAGCCCAGCACAATGATGATGGGTGACGCAGGTTCAAGAGCTATCGGCGTTTTCTTAGGACTTGCACTTCTTGAAACAGGAAACATCGTTCTTGCAATTCCCCTTTGTCTTCTCATTCTCCTTGACGGACTTCTCGGCATTGCAAAGGTTTCACTCAAGAGATTCCTTAAAATCAGCATAATGAAGAATATCAGAACTCCCCTTCACGACCATTTCAGAAAGAACAAAGGCTGGTCAAACACTCAGACAATTTTCAGATTCCATATTGTGCAGACAGTTATTTCACTTGTATTCCTTCTTCTGATTAAATAAAGGAGACGATATTATGGAAATACTCATTTACATTCTTCCGTTTGCAGTATTTTCACCCATTCTTATCATCGGCATTAAAAAATTCATCGGTATTTTCGGTTACAAAAAAGCAAACCTTGAATACACAAAAGCAAAACGCACTGAAACAAACTACGACAGTATGTGGCAACATGCTCGTGCAGGTATATCGTACACAACCTACGGCTACAAAAAGACCGGTGTGTACATTTTCAGTGTTGACGGCAAAGAATACAAAATGGAATATTCATCAGACAGAGACCACGGTTATCTTCCCGATGAAATCACAGTATGCTATCCAAAAGGTAAACCGCAGAAAGCATTTGCAGAAGGCAACACACCGTTTATAAAAAACTTTTTCATCGCAACTGTGTGGTGTCTGGCATACTTTATTTTGTCATCATCGGCAATTATGATTGCTGAAGTTTGTTTCTTATAAAACACCAAAAGTGTCGGATAACATCCGGCACTTTTTTTATGGCAAACAATAATTTGTTGCACAGACTAATTAATATCCTGTAGGGAGCAGACCGACATCGCTCCGCAAAGTCTGATGTCAGCCCGGAGCGGACCGATCAGGGGATCGGTCCCTACACAATCAAATTCAATTTGTGCAAACACCCCGACAATTTCCGATTCGCAAAAAAATAAAGCACAGAAAATCTGTGCTTTGTGTTATTTATGATACTTTGAGCCCTGATTGATTTTATATCCTCTGTAAATCTGTTCAAGGAGCATTACTCTGAAAAGTCTGTGGGGAAAAGTCATTTTTGACGCTGACATTCTGATATCTGCCTTTGCCTTGACTTTGTCAGACAGACCGTATGACCCGCCGATGATAAAAACAATATCTCCGTTGCCACGCATTGATGCATCGGCAATACACTTTGCCATATCTTCGGAAGAATAAAGTTTACCCTCAACGCACATTGCAACAACCATTGCGCCGGACGGAATCTTTTTGAGTATTGCCTCAGACTCCTTTTCAAGCGCAGATGCAACCTGTGAATCATTCGGGTCATCGGGCAGATTTGCGGCAGGAATTTCAATTATCTCCGCCTTGCAGAAAGCCTTGAGACGCTTCATATATTCATCAGATGCATCTCTGAAAAACGCATCCTTAAGCTTGCCCACACAAATTATTTTAATACTCTGCATCAGAAAATCACCATTCTTTCTCCTACACCGGGAGGTGCCACCTGCAAATCATAATCTATTCCTGCCACGGCACCCATTTCACCAAGGGCTTCATTTGTTTTTTCAAAAGCTTTGAAAGGCGTATTGTTTTCACGGCTGAGATGCCCAAGAACAAGTCTTGTTGTGCCCGTGTTTATAAAATGACAAGCTGCCTTCGCGCAGTCATCATTTGAAAGATGCCCCTCGCTTGAAAGAATTCTCTTTTTGAGATAATAGGGATAAGGACCGATATCAAGCATAAGTTTATCATGATTGGACTCAAGAAGAATCAGGTCACTTCCTGTAACTTTATCCACAATATCTCTTGTGATAACGCCTGTATCCGTAATTACGGAAATGCGTCTTTCATCTGGCATTGTTACGGTATAACCGCAACTCTCTGCGCTGTCGTGAGATGTTCTGACACTTCTGACTTCCATTCCGCAGACCTCAAACCCGTTTTCGGGAATAACAATCGATTCAAAATCACCATTCAGATGACCTGTTTTTTCAAGTGCGGAAAGCGTACCCTTTGTTGCAAGAACGGGCACCTTATACTTATTAGCAAACACACGGAGCGCACCGATGTGGTCATTGTGCTCGTGGGTAACAAAAATTGCCTTTATGCTTTCGGGCGCAACGTTCACATTCTGCATAGCCATTATCAGACGCTTTGCGTTTGTACCTGCATCAACAAGTATTCCGCCCGCGCGAGTGCCGATATATGTACTGTTGCCGCTGCTTGATGAACACAAAGTACAGAATCTTGCCATCTTAATCTCCTTACCAAAAAAGGACGCCATCGGCGTCCTTAATTTTAACCTGCGTTATTTGTTACAACTTTTACATTATCTTCGGGGAAATCAACCTTTGTGATATCAACACCGATACTGCGGAGTTTATCAACAATGTTTTCATATCCTCTTTCGATATGATAAATCTCTTCAATGTATGTTGTACCCTCTGCACACATACCAGCAATAAGCATTGCTGCACCTGCACGAAGGTCATCTGCCTTAACAGGAGCACCGTGAAGCTTTTCCACACCTGATATGAAAGCCGCCTTGCCTTCAACCTGAATGTTTGCACCCATTTTGCTGAGCTGATCAACATATCTGAAACGATTGTCCCACACACCGTCTGTAACAAGGCTTGCACCGTCTGAGAGAGCAA
Organism: Acutalibacteraceae bacterium; assembly: GCA_045639185.1. Taxonomy (GTDB): domain Bacteria; phylum Bacillota; class Clostridia; order Oscillospirales; family Acutalibacteraceae; genus UBA1081. The sequence continues at coordinate 104 of JAZUCO010000136.1, read as the reverse complement.
GGAATGTTGTCATCTGAGGCTGCATATCTGTGGGGAAACCGGGATGCGGCATTGCTGTGACTTTACAGCAACCTGATCTTTCATCGCTTATGATTCTGACAGAA
>JAZUCO010000135.1:0-2034 GCA_045639185.1 Acutalibacteraceae bacterium | reverse complement strand
TCCTACACACTATCTTTCTGTATTATACTACATATTATATCACAAAACTTGTCCTCGTCAATCAAAAAATCAACACAAAACTACCATTTCGATAAGATTTGGATTGTAGAACAAAGCACGTGATAAAGGTCGAAAAATGTTTGTTTATTTTGCCTAAAGTAAATAGAATATTTTTCCTGTATATATCCGCCTGATGTTATTTCAAAAGAGATTCACCAGTCATCTGAACAGGCTTATCAAGTCCCATTATCTTAAGAAGTGAGGGGGAAATGTCGCAAAGCTTACCGCTGTCTTTAAGAGAACAATCATATCCTGTTACTATAAACGGAACAGGGAAAGTTGTGTGTGCGGTAAAGGGTGAACCGTCGGGTTCATACATCTTGTCTGCGTTACCGTGGTCAGCAGTAATTACCATTACGCCGCCTTTAGCTTCAACTGCATCGTAAACCTTGCCGACACATTCGTCAACTGCTTCAACCGCTGCAACAGCCGCATCAAATACACCTGTGTGACCAACCATATCGCAGTTTGCAAAGTTCACAACGATAACATCATATTTATCATTTTCGATGTTTTCAACAACCTTATCTGCAACCTCATAAGCACTCATTTCGGGCTTGAGGTCATAAGTCGGAACATCGGGAGAATCAATAAGAATTCTGTCTTCGCCTTCGTATACTGTTTCTTCACCGCCGTTGAGGAAGAATGTAACGTGAGCGTATTTTGTATATTCTGCAATTCTCAACTGCTTGAGGCCGTTTTCACTGATAACTGCACCGAGAGGCATATCAATGCTCTGGGGTTTGTAAGCAACCTCAACGTTGGGCATTTCAGCATCGTACTGTGTCATACATACATAGTAAACGTCGAGCTGTTTTTCTCTGTTGAAGCCATCAAAATCAGCATCAACAAAAGCTCTTGTAATTTCTCTTGCTCTGTCAGGACGGAAGTTGAAGAAGATAAGAGAATCGCCGTCTTTTGCACCATTGTAGCTTTCGCTTGCAGCGGGTACGATAAATTCGTCTGTTACGTCATTCTTGTATGATTCCTGCATCATATCATAAGGACAAGTGAACTTAACACCTTCGCCTTTAGCGATTGCATTGTAAGCCATTTCAACGCGGTCAAATTTCTTTTCTCTGTCCATAGCATAGTATCTGCCCATAACAGAAGCAATTTTGCCTATGCCTTTTTCTTTTGTTGTTTCATAGAGTTCTTTGATGAAATCCGCACCTGATGACGGAGGAACATCACGTCCGTCCATAAAGCAATGAACGTATACTTCTTCAAGTCCGTTCTTCTTTGCCAAATCAAGAAGTCCGTAAAGATGTGTATTATGGCTGTGAACACCACCGTCGGACAAAAGTCCCATAAGATGCAATGCAGAACCGTTCTTTTTGCAGTTTTCAACCGCACCCATAAGTGCTTCGTTCTCAAAGAAATCTCCGTCTGAAATTGACTTTGTAATTCTTGTGAGTTCCTGATAAACAACTCTGCCCGCACCGATATTTGTGTGGCCTACTTCGCTGTTGCCCATCTGTCCGTCGGGAAGACCGACATCCATACCTGATGCACCGATGTATGTCATCGGATTTTCAGCCATAATTTTATCAAGTCTCGGAGTTTTTGCTGCAACTACTGCATTACCGTAGTCACTGTCATTTCTTCCGAAACCGTCCATTATACATAAAACAACCGGTTTTTTCATTTTTAACAATCCTTCCAAAACTTATAACTGTTTTCAAACTTATTCCCGCTCTGAAAACAGAACGGGAATAATTAATAATATCTTTTTAAACTTATTTTGACGCTGCTGCCACTATAGTAGCAAAATCTGCAGCTTTCAAGGACGCACCACCGATAAGACCGCCGTCGATATCTTCCTGTGCAAGAAGTTCTTCAGCATTAGCAGCGTTCATTGAACCGCCGTACTGAACTGTGATTGTGTCAGCAACATCTTTGCCGTAGAGTTCTGCAAGAACTTCTCTGATTGCACCGTTTACTTCCTGAGCCTGGTCGGGAGTAGCAGTTCTG
>JAZUCO010000134.1:0-4817 GCA_045639185.1 Acutalibacteraceae bacterium | reverse complement strand
AACAATTCTCATCGGCAAGCCCGTTTTGTCACATTTAGGATTATGCGGAATTGATATGTATCCGACCTTTGATGTTACTGCAAGGCAAAGCGCATCGAGAATATCTTCGTGATATTTTTTGCTGATTGATGAAAGCAGTTGTTCGATGTTTGAAACATATGGTGCAAGGATTTCTTTTCTTTGTTTCAAGCCTTCGTCTGTATGTTTTGATGTATCAATGCCGTTGTTGTCATTCAATGACTGAAATGCGCATTCGGGATGACTTTCAACCAGTCTGTTTTTCCATTGAGGATTGCTCTGAAGGAATGAATCTGCCTGCCTTACGCAAGGCAATATGCCGGCACCCGTTACTGTAAGTTTTGCCCCGAGTTTTTTATTAAGCTCCCACATTTCTGCGGTATTTTCGGCATAAACCAACTGTCTGAAAGGTACGGGAAATATTGATGATTTTCTGTTCTTGTTTTTCAGATATTTTCTGGCTTCAACATCGGGACGAAGCAATGATTCTTCCTTGGATTCGGGAAGACCGACGGGAATATCTATAAGAATTTCGGGGATATTTTCATATTCACGGCAAAGCTCTTCGATTGTGCCGAATGTTTTGTATGCAGCAAAAGTTCCGCTGAGTTCACATGCAACCCATCTGCCGTTCATCCAGTCCACACCCACATAAGGTTTGTTGTCAGTCAGCATATTGAATGTTCGAAGAAATCTGCTCTTGATTTTGCAGAAATCTTCAAATTCAATGGCAGGTGCTGATTTTATGCAAGGCTCTTTATCAGAAACTTTTCTGCCCATAAGGTTCAGAAATTCATAGTAGAAAACCGCATCATCAACTTCAGATATCAAAGCTTTTTCATCATCTGTTAGCGATGGAGTTATCCATTTGTCGAAAATAACATTCTGCAATCTGTCTTCTGCTTTCAGATATTCGTGAAGATATTGTTTTACAGGTCTTGTTACGTCGGACATATACGCTTCACTTGCATCGTGAAGCAGACAACCGAGCTGAACTCTTTCGGAATAACCTCTTGCAGAAGCTTCTTTTGCACAGTTGATGCTGTGTTGTGCAACTGAATAAAAATGAGGGAAGTGACCGTTTGCACGGCAGATAAGATGTAATGCGTGTGCAATATCCTGAATATCAACATCCTCGGCAGTTGCCGTTAACGGATCAAAATCCTTTTTAAGATAAGTGGTTATATAACTCAATTTATTCACCGACTTTTATTAATTCACATTTTATAAAAATAACAGATTCTGCAGGGAGGAGATTTTTGAATTCATAATCTTCCCATACAGCATTATCTTTAATAATTTTGCATTCCGTTACATTACGTATACCGTTTATATCAAGATTTATATTTATATCTTCTTTATTTATGTTTGCAAGGACAATGCATCCGTCATCATTTTTTGATGCGCAGGCATATACGCCTTCGGGCAGGTCGCTTACATGCGCCTGTCTGCCTCGAAGATACAGTTCACCAAATGCAACAAAGGAATAATATGTGGGTAAAGGCTTAAAGGTAACACAGTCAAACAAACCTGCATAGATACCCATATTGCATCCTGCATCATAGAACATTGCGCTGTCGAGTGATGTGTTCTGTAATGCGAGAATCATTGCGCAGGTAATTACGGCATGTCGGATTGTGCCTTTGAGTTCAGGTTGCCAGTTCCATTCATTCAGAGTGTGTTCGGTGTTTGTGTAGCCTGCATCATCAAGGCGTTTACGGGCATATTCAGCCCACTTTATGTTTGCATCAACATCTGCATAGCTGTGCCAGGAGAAAAAGTCCAGCGGACAATTATGCTCTTTTATGTAAGCTAAAAATCCGTCGAAGAAATCGATGAAATACTGATATCTCGGAGAACAAGCACCGACTTCGGTACTGCTGTCGGTTATTGCATAAAAACCGCAGCTTGCATAACCGCCGATTTTAAGGTGCGGAAATCTGCTTTTAAGGTGCTTTGATGCAACATCGTATAATCTGTAATAATCTTCGGGTGTGCCTGTCCACATCTGATTTTCTTCGGGCGTTTCAAAATTATCAGGCTCGTTCCAGATTTCCCAATAGGTTATTTTATAATTAAACCCGTCTGCCCAGCCTTCAGTGTAATGACGGATGATACCCTCGCAGATTCTTGCCCATTTTTCATAGTCTTTGGGTGGATTAATGCGGTAGGCTCTGATTTTACGATAATTTTCAATGGTAACACCAAGACGGAAAAAGGGCTCAATTCCACGCTCAACAAGTGCAGTTATGAGAAGGTCTGTAAAAGCAAAATCATAACTTTCGGGCTTTTCGGGGTCTGCATCAAAGTCACGGAAAATGTTTGGAATATCTACATAAAGATTTCCGCCGAAAGCTCCGCCCACATCGTGAAGACGGGAATAAGGAATGTGTGCAGCTTCAAGATAATCACACATTGAAAAATCAATGCCTCTGAAGGGTGGCTGACCGACTCCGTGCATCGGTTTTATAATGCCCGTTTCCCTTGTAAAATCAACTGCGATGTTTTTCAATTGCAACACACCCTTTCTCTGATTTCAATTATATATTGATAAAAATAAAATGTCAATGAAGCACCCCACAGAATGCAGAAGTATCAAAAATCCTCATTTTGGATTTTTGGAAAAATAAAAACTGCCCTCGGATGAGAGCAGTTAAAATATTCAGTTTTATCTCTTTTTGTAAATAACCAATTCAGGATTTTCACCGTTTTCCTCATAGGTACAAACGAGTAAAAAGTCCATATTAGCGACAATACCGAAACAACGGTTACCACCGAATTCGCATTCAAGCTGACTGCCGAGATAGGTAGCGTTATCATCAAGGAATTTTACAACCTGCCCGTTAGGAAGACGATATTCCAGATTGACAAAACTGCCGGGCAACACATTTAGGTCTTGTATCTTGGGTAAGCCTTCAATATGAAGCAAGGTGTTAAATTCATGGATAATCTGCCTTTTGAACTCGTCAAACTTTTCTTTTCCGCCAAGCTCTCTGTATTTCTCAAAAAAATCAAGGGTATATTCACCATCAGCATAACACCACTTGCAGTATTCCTCGTTAAAAGAACCGTCCTTTTCGTGGCTGACATTACTGTCATCAACAGGCATACCGCAACACTCACAAACAAGCTGTCTCGGAGAGCCAAGCAGTGTGTTGATTGAAACATCAAACAAATTTGAGAGCAGTTTTAATGTTTCGATGTTCGGAACGGTTTCTCCTGTTTCCCAACGGGAAACTGCCTGACGGGTTACAAAAACTTTTTCCGCAAGTTCTTCCTGTGACAACCCTGTTTTTGTTCTCAGCTCAAGAATAATATCTTTGCTATCCATTATTATCACCTCTGATGCATTATAGCACAGCAGGAGTTGTGATACAAGCAACTTGCTGTTGCTGTCAGGCTGCCTTGAATATCGCATAGTTTTAATTCAAAATCATTCAAAATGTTTCAACCTTTGCTGTAATAATTTTGATAGTTATTTTTCAGAAGAATGAGTTGTTTTCTTACAGGTTTGCATTCTCAGATTCCATTGGAACAATTTCATCCCCGTTTGCCCAAAGCTCATCGCAGGAAATGTTTTAATAAGATTACTTTGGCTTATTCTTCTTTAATGTATGATATGTTATTACAACCTCTGCATCAGGTCTGAATTTATCGTAGGTATCGAAATTATTCTTGCCATCAATAGGTGATTTTGAATGTTTTCCTGCATTCTTATCAAAAATTGTAAAGTTGCTGTAACTGCCATGATATACTACCTTAGGAGTTCCGTCTTCATTCACAATTTCACTTGCCAGATCAGGCTTAAAGCTTTTGTCATACTGCTTGACAATTGAAAACAAATCTGATATCATTATCTCGTCATCTTGCAGACGAATTTTCCTCGTTTTAGCCTCATTATTCAATTGGCTAAAATGGGCTCGGGGCAAAGATGACATTTTTATTCTTTGTGCATTATATGCACGTCTCTTACCACCGACATCATATTCCTCTACAGTAATTTTTGCAATAAATGGCGCACCATTATACTCTGCCGGACAATACAGGTAGTGCATAAATGTGGTTGTGTCTTTTTTATTTGCTTTGTTTTTATGAGATACTTGAGTGTCAAGATGAATAGCTTCCCGGATATCCTCATTATGTGTTATACCGGATATTGAATTTCCGAATTCCTCAGCCTTACTAAATTTAATTACAATCAGCCTGACAATGTATTCATCGGCGGCGGTAACAAAAAAAGAGCAGGTCAAAACCTGCTCGATACATAACAATATTAACTATGAGGAAATGTAAAAAAGAAAGTGAGTATTCACTTGTGTAATGAATACTCACTATGGTCCGAGTGGCGAGACTTGAACTCACGGCCTCTTGACCCCCAGTCAAGCGCGCTCCCAACTGCGCCACACCCGGATGTTCGGAACGTTCAATATAATAACACATCTTTTTGTGATTTGCAAGTCTTTTTTGCAAAATTTTTTAATTTTTTTTAATTTTTTTCAAAAACCTTGACTTTGTATTCTACATCTTGTAGAATGAAATTGTAGTCTACAGTGTGTAGAATAATTTTTCGGAGGTGTTTTTATGGGTGAATTACAGATGGGTGTTATCGAATCACGTTTTGCAGATATTATATGGCAGAATGAGCCTGTTGCGACAACTGAGCTTGTGAAGCTGAGCGAAAAGGAGCTTAACTGGAAAAAGACGACTACCTACACGGTTCTTAAGCGACTTTGTGACAAGGGTATTTTCCGTAACGACAAGGGGACTGTCACTTCTCTTATTTCAAAAAATGAGTTTTA
>JAZUCO010000133.1:0-4260 GCA_045639185.1 Acutalibacteraceae bacterium | reverse complement strand
GTTTTTGCCGCAGAAATTATGTCGTCTTCTGAAATATCTCTGCCGAATCTGATGTTTTCTTCAATGGTATCTGCATAGATAAAATCGTTCTGCAGAGCAATGCCGAACATTGAAGTAAGCTCCTGACGGCTGTAAGAATTTATGTTTCTGCCGTTGATTCTGATTTCACCCGACTGCGGCTCATAGAATCGGAGCAGTAATTTTATAAATGTAGATTTACCGCTTCCCGTTGCACCGATTATGCCGAGTCTTTCGCCTTTTTTCAGCGAAACAGAAATGTTTTTAAGATTGTCTTTTTTGCCGAGATATGAGAATGAAACATTATCGAATGAAATATGAATTCCGTCATCCTTACGGGAATCCTCAGTTATTTCATATTTATCGGGAGTATCAAGCACTTCGGCAATTCTGTTTGCAGATGCGGCACATTTTGTGTACATAACAAACATTCGTGAAAGCGACATCATCGCCATTGAGATAAGCGTGAAATACTGCATGAATGCAATAACTGTTGCAGGGCTTGATAAGCCTTTGCTGACTCTGAATGCTGCAACGGCAACAACTCCTGCTATGCCGAGATTCATAAGCAGAGTCATAGCAGGGTTGACAATTCCCATTATCGTGCCTGCGTGTTTTTCCTGCCTTGAAAGCTCGGAATTAACCTTATCGTATCTGCGGTTTTCGTGTTCATTTTTTGAAAGAGCTTTGATAACCCTTATACCCTGAGTGTCTTCTCGCGCAACTCTTACCATATTGTCGGTTGATTTCTGCACACGGCTGTAAAGAGGCACACCTCTGCGTGAAATGCCGTAAACAGTAACAAAAATAATGGGCAATGTGGCAATCATAACAAGTGCAAGTGCGCTGTCCATAACAAGAGAAAGCGAAATTCCGCCGATAAGAAGAATCGGAGCTCTGACGCCCATTCTCTGCATCATACCGATAAAGTTATGCACGTTATATGTATCTGTTGTTATTCTCGATTCAAGCGAGGGAATTGTGAATGCATCGGTATCCGAAGATGAAAGATACAGAGTTTTTGAGAAAAGCTCTTTTCGCATCGCTTTTGAGAAATTTGTTGTGACCCTTGCCGCCATACGGTTGGCAATGATATTACCGAGGCAGGCGATGATGCCGAAAAACATCATAAGTCCGCCGTATAAAACAATTTTGCCCACATTCTGCTCAATGATAACATTTTCGAGAATATGAGTCAGGATATACGGCAGGACAAGCTCTGCCATAGTGCCGGTAACCTTAATTATGAAGCCGACAAGCATACGAAGCCTGAACGGTTTCAGATATAACAATATTCTTTTCAAAACCGCACCTCCGAAGCTGTCAAAATTATCAATTTTTATAAATTATAATTTATTTTAAGAAATATGTCAACGAATAAAAAATGCCCTCAGCAGAGTAGTTATCCCAAAAGAAATCAGAAGAACAATGAGAATCCGTAAGGGTGTCCTCGTATATATAAGATATCTTCTGCGATGCATTTATCAGGCTTGCAGAACGTGCAGGGTTAACCGAAAAATAAAAATATTGCTTTTTCCCTGCATTTGTAGTAAAATAATATAGACTACAGATAAAAGGAGGCGGGAATGATGCCTGATAAGAAAAACTACGAAATATTAAGCGGTAATACTGTTGTTGCCGTATGGCAGGACGGTAATCTTGAAGTAATCAACAAAGACTTATTACCCTTGTTTCTTAAAAGAATCAGCGATGCAGATATGTGGCTTGAAACACGGGCAATTGACAGTCATCGTGCAAACTCCCGTCTGCTTAAAAAGGCTTTGCGCCTTGCAGAAAAAGATGATATCTCAACTGTTGCCCATGTCAATGCTGCAACAATTACTGATAACTACTGGATAAGACCTGTCGGCTCTGACCTGACTTTTGATGATGTCAGATTTACTGATGACTACTTTTCAAACCTTGCTCTGAAAGGTACTTACGACAGCTTCAATAAAGCTGCAACAAGCAAGAAGTCAAGAACACCAGAGCTGACGAATGTAGGTAGTTTCGAAAAGTGCTGGAAAATCCGTGATGGCAAGTGGTGGATGTTCAAAAAGGCAACACACAGCGAGATGTTCTCTGAATTGTTTGTATATGAACTCGGTCTTGCACTCGGCTTCAATATGGCTGTTTACGAGCGTGGTGACGGATGCATCAAATCGCTTGATTTCACAGACGGAGCATCAGTAAACTTTGAGCCTGCATCAACATTTATGGCAGACAATGAAGATTATCCTGATGTTGTCAAAGCTCTGAAAACAATCTGTCCCGATGCAATCCCCGATTATATCAGACTCATTTTTATGGATACAATCACTGCAAATCCTGACAGACACACAAATAATTTCGGTTTGCTGAGAAATGTTGAAAACGGTAAGCTTATCGGGCTTGCTCCCAACTATGATAACAATATGGCACTTATTGCCCGTGGTTATCCTTCAAAACCGAAATCAAAAGATTTGCTCATTACTCTTTTCAATGAGCTTACGGATGAATATCCCGAATACAAAGAGCTTATTCCTGAGCTGACAGAAGAAACAATCCGCAATGTACTTGATAAGATTAATATGAAAGTCAGAAGTCAGACAATAATTGACTTTGTTATGAGCAGATACAATTCAATCAAATAAATTAAGAGCAGAAGGATTCCGGTCTTTCTGCTCCTTGTTTTATATAAAAAAAGCAAAACAGCCCTCTGAAAAGAGAGCTGTTAAAATTTTAAGCATCATTATGGATATATCCATTCGGTGTCGATGAACTTGTACCTGTTATTTCATTATTCATATTATAATGAACGAATCCACTTCCAAAACTTTTCTTGCTGTATCCTGTCTGATTGTGATTTAAATCATAATGCATATATCCGCTACCTGCTGCCTTGCTATAACCAGTCTGATTCCCATTGGCATCATAATGTACAACTCCGCTTCCGAATGAAGGTTTTGTTGAACCTGTAATATTTCTGTTATTATCATAATGAATAAGAACTCCGCCAGGTGTTTTTATGCTGTAGCCAATCAAAAGTTTCAACTCCTTTCGCATTCAGTATAGATAATTAAGAGGAGAAAACACACCCACCATTGGTTTAGTGAGGAGAATTAAACCTATGGTAGAGTGAAAATTGACTGTCAAATTCTTATTTGTCTATCTGATTATATCACACTATTACCACACAATTCAATCAAAAAACTGCCCTCGTGAGAGAGCAGTTGAAAGTATTCTGTTCGACAAATTGGAATTTACTTACTGCAATACACCGCAATTGCTTCACAGATAAACGTAGCAGTGCCGTCAGCATGTTTATCAATATTATTCCTAAAACGCTCATCCGCTACATACATCTGACCGAGACCTGCCAAAATTTCATTTGTGCAGTCATAGTAATTCTCGGTGATATGGTTCTGCAGCATTTTTACAAGGTTTTGTGCTTCAGTGGAATCAGGACTTTTGCCCTTTCTCATGCAGAGAGCAAACTCTGCCATAATATGGTCCATTCCCTCAGCAAGGTCATTCCACTTCTGCTTGGAGTAGTTCTTAGTCCGTTCCGCATGTTCCTTGTATGCATCTGTTTTGCCCCATTTCTCTCTAACTTCAGCCTTATGCTTTTCAAATTCGCTGTTGTCAAATGCTTTCATAACATTTTCTCCTTTCACAGCACCGTCTATAGCAGAAATTAACCTCTCTAATCGTTCTTTTTTGAGTGTGAGAAGTTGTTTTTGTTCATTGAGTGCCTTGTTTTTGTCATAATCCGGGGATGACAAAATCTCTTCAATGCGCTTTAAGGAAAAGTCAAGTTCACGGTAAAAGAGAATCTCTTGCATACGAAGAAGGGATTTTTCATCGTAAAAACGATAGCCGGTAGCCCTGTCAACAAAGGCAGGCCGTAACAAACCTATTTCATCGTAATAATGCAGTGTGCGCACACTTACACCTGTAAAATCGGCAAATTCTTTAATCTGCATTTTCAAATTTATCACCTCACAAGGAGAGCATACACTATGACGGAGCGTGAGAGTCAATACCCTTTTGAGAAAAATATGGATTGATGTTCGAAAAATTCAAGTTTGTTTAACTGGCGCGGGAGCGCCCAAGGCTTGACAGGCCGCCGAGGCTTTGGTGCGGTGCAAACCCGTAGGCCAATTCAAGTTTGTCTAATTGAATTGTAGCATAATGCAATTTATTTTTCAATGATGCATCGCCTTACGGCGATATCATATCAAAGATATATCACCCGTTCCG
>JAZUCO010000132.1:0-2680 GCA_045639185.1 Acutalibacteraceae bacterium | reverse complement strand
ATTGATGTGGGGCCGTCTGCAGCACCGATGATAGCAACAGAAGCTGCATCATTAATGTCGAATCCGAGAAGTGTTGCAAGGAACATTGTGAAGAAAATACCGAACTGAGCCGCAGCACCGAAAAGCATAAGCTTGGGGTTTGTGAGAAGCGGTTCAAAGTCGATCATTGCACCGATACCGATGAAAAGTACGAGGGGCATAAGTTCATGGCTGTTGATACCGATTTCAAAAATGTGGTCGATAACAGCCTGTGCGCCTGAGAAAGGCAGGTTTACAAGAATTGCGCCAAAGCCCATGGGGAGAAGAAGTGAGGGTTCCATTTCTTTCTTGATTGCAAGAAAGATAAGGAGACCGCCGATTGCCCACATAATAATGTGGCCGATCTGAACACCCATGATTGTCTGTAAAAGAATGTCCATAAGTAACCTCCGTTAAAAAATATCTCCGACATTATAACATAAAGAAAATCAAATTTCATTAAATATTTGAAAAAAATAAATATTCGTGCATAATCTCCTATTAATCTGTAAAAAGGTAATCGTTATTTGTATATAAACAAAAAAGAAAAGACATCTTATTGTCTTCTGATAATAAGATGTCTTAAAAATCTGTGATAAATTAAAGAGAAACAGGTGCCATTACAAAGAAAACTATATTGCCTGATGTGGTGATAACAGTTTCGTCAGCTTCACCGCACACAATCCATCTTCTGTCTGCATTTGCTCTGAGATTGTCTGTAAATGTGTTGATATCAGTGTTATCATCAAGCACAAAAATATAGCCTATAAATGGGATTGCGTTTACTATCGGTGCAAAACATACCGCTTCGTGGAAACCTGTTATTTCTGCATTGCCGAAACCTTGCAATACGCCTGTGCTGACCGCAGAAGAAATACCGCTGAAGCTTATTACGGGTGATGCCAGAAGTTTATCTGCCAAGACTTGAGCTGTAATGTCAGTTTCAGTTTCCGTAAGTCTGATGAATTCAGCTGAAAGTTGTTTTGCGATGGTGTTTTCATCTGTTATAACAGGTTCTGAATTTTCTTCGTTATCTGTGTAAACAAAAGAGTCAGGGGTTGTTGTCAGCTCTTCTGTTTCAGCTTTTTTGCAGGCTGTCAGAGAGCAGAGTATAACAGCCAGTATTACTGCAATTAATTTTTTCATTTCAGAATTCCTTTATTTGAGCTTCCATGCAAGATCTTTGAGGAGAAGTTCTTCTTCAAGCTTTTCGGGTGTGGAATCCTTTGTGATGTGAACAAATTCAATGTCCATCATTCTTGCCCAGTCACGCATCTGTTCAGCAGAAACGTCATAACTGAGAACTGTGTGATGTGCACCGCCCGCAGTTATCCAGCATTCAACACCTGTTGCAAGGTCGGGCATAGCTTTCCACATAACTCTTGCTACGGGAAGATTTGGCATAGGCATAATGGGTTTTACGCATTCAATATCCTGACAGATAAGACGAAGTCTTCCGCCCATATCAATAAGGCTTATAACGATTGCATCGCCTGCTTTGCCTTCAAATACAAGTCTTGCAGGGTCTTTTTCATTCATGCCGATGCCGAGATGATGTGTCTCGATTCTGGGCTTGCCTTCTGCAAGAGAGGGACAAACTTCAAGCATATGAGCACCGAGAGAATATTCCTGACCTTCTGCAAGGTGATATGTGTAATCTTCCATGAATGCGGAAGCACCGTTGCCGTTTTCACCCATAGCCTTGAGAATAGCTGTCATTGCGGCAACTTTCCAGTCACCCTCACCACCGTAGCCGTAGCCCTGAGCCATAAGATGCTGGCTTGCAAGACCGGGAAGCTGTTCCATTCCGTAAAGATCCTGGAATGTGTTTGAGAAAGCCATTGCTCCCTCTGCATCAAGCATTTTTTTCATTGCAATTTCTTCTCTTGCCTGATAACGGATTGCATCTGTGTTATCTGTTGCAATATCGTATTTTTCTGTGTATACAGCCATAAGTGCGTCGATTTCAGCATCTGTTACTTCGTTCATAACCTTAACAAGATCGCCCACAGCCCAGGTGTTTACCTGCCAGCCGAGTTTTGTCTGAACTTCAACTTTATCGCCTTCAGTAACTGCAACTTCACGCATATTGTCACCGAAGCGCATAACTTTCATATTTTTTGAAACAGCAACACCGACACAAGCTTTCATCCAGTCACCGAGTCTCTTATGCACTTTTTCACTCTGCCAGTAACCTGCAACAACCTTACGGGGCATACGGAGTCTCGCAGCGATGAAACCGTGTTCACGGTCACCGTGTGCAGCCTGATTGAGATTCATAAAGTCCATATCGATTTCTTCGTTGGGAATCTCTTTGTTGTACTGTGTTGCAAGGTGGCAGTAAGGCTTCTGAAGAGAAGCGAGACCGTTTATCCACATCTTGCTGGGGGAGAATGTGTGACACCATGTGATGATACCTGCACAGGCATCGTTATAGTTAGCTTCCTTGACAACGTCTGTGATTTCCTTATTTGTCTTTGCCGTAACCTTATATACAACCTTGCAGGGAAGCGCACCGGAAGCATTCATTTCGTCAACCATTTTCTGTGCACGTTCTGCAACTGTATCGAGAACCTCGGGACCGTAAAGAAACTGACTGCCCACAACAAACCAGAATTCGTAATTTTTCATTTTCATAATATTTACCTCTCCATATTCTCAA
>JAZUCO010000131.1:0-8854 GCA_045639185.1 Acutalibacteraceae bacterium | reverse complement strand
CTTGCTGCTCATTATTCTGTTATGTTTGATTGCAAGGAAGTAAGAGAAGTTTTTCCCGAAAGCAAGAGTGTCAATGCTTCCGTGCTCTGTTATCCCGTTATAACTGCAGATTTCAATAAGGCGCATCAGGGAAGTTTCCTGAATCTTATAGGTCACGCACCTGATAAGGAAGAAGAGGATTATTTCTCATGTGAAAGAAATGTAAGACCTGTTACACCTCCTGCATTTATCTGGCATACTGCAGAAGACGGTTGTGTGCCCGTTGAAAACAGTCTGCTTTATGCAACTGCTCTTGCTGAAAATAAAGTGCCCATAGAACTTCACATCTATCCTTTCGGAGGGCACGGACTGAGCACCTGTGACAAGCATACCTGCGATAATGTTACAGATATTATGACATACAATTCAGCCTGGCTTGACAGTATGAAAAAATGGCTCAGAAAAATCTTTTGATACAGAAAAAACCTTCATCCGTGAATTAACTGATGAAGGTTTTTTTGTTTAATTGAAAATGTTTTCTGACTCGGTTATTCCACCTGAGAAATATTCTGTAAAATTGCCGATAAATACATTGTTTGTTGCAGTTACCGCTGTTTTTTCGCTGTTCAGCGATATTATACCGGCGGCAGGAATATTTTTATCAATTCCTGAGATAAAAGCATTTCCGGTAATGTCAACACTGTGTGTTTTTGTCATAAAAATCACAAATCCTCGTGTGCTGCCGAATTTTCCAGAGGTTCCTGTGAAAATATTGTTACATAGTTTTATGTTTGTATGTTCATAGTCTCCGTGATGTCCGACACCCGGAAAACCGTCACATTTGAAGATGTTTGATTGTATTGTAATATCACGACAAGGGGTTTTATCCATTGCAAAATCAATAAGTCTGCCGTCGCAGTCATAAACAGGCCCGTATGTGTTTGTGTCGGGAGCATCAATCTGAAGCAGTTCACTTGTCAGATTTTCTCTGATGGCAGTGTAGCTGTTTCCGTCAAAAATACAGTCGGCTACAAGCGATTCTGCAGTTGAATTAAGCTCAATACAATGCCAGTTTGCGCAGTGGATAAATCTGCAGTTTTTAATTGTGATATTTCTGCAATGAACTGTATTGATAATCGTAAGGCATTCCTGCAGATTTTTGTTGCCGTCAAAAATTCCGCCTGAAATCACAACATCGTGGGTTCCGTTGTAGCTTGTTACATCAGGTTCCGAATATGAAGCGAGCATATATCTGGTGATTTTTTCACTTTTATCTGAACGCAGAAGAACGGCATTGTCTGAAAAACAGAGATTCTGTCCGGAATAGAATATCAGTGCGGCTGATATGAGATATGTTCCGTCGGGAAAAAAGACAGTTCCGCCGTTTTTCATTTTGTCCAGACAATTTTGAAGTGCTTTTGTATCGTCGTGAATACCGTCTGCAAAAATATTTTTTTCAAGTCCGATGTCAAGGAATTTCATATTTACGCCTCTTTTCAGAATGCAAAGTATTTTTCTCTCTGTTTCTTCATTCTTCCGCTGATGAAACGGAGAGTTTTTTCTGCATCTTCATCACCGCAAGCAAAATCTTTCATAAGTCTTCCTTCTTCAAAGCAAAGCTCATCGTGAAGAGGGAAAAATTCACGCAGAAGGAAAGTGGCATATCTGACAAAACGCATTTCACCTACAACACGAAGCTCTGTGCTGATTGAGTCAACTGCAACAGAATAGAAATCCTTGATTGAGTAAACAATACCTTCACGTGTGTTTTCGGGAGCAAAAACAATTGTTGAAGCTATGAGAGCATTTCTGTTGTGAACTGATGAATGACTGTCTGTACTTCCTACAATCGGATATCTTCTGCCTTTTGCACGGTCTTCATAATATCTTATGGTCTGCCAACCATTCTGCTCAAAATAGTTTTCACCGCCGAGGACTTCAAACGCATCAAAGGGTTGTGTTACCATAATGTATTCGGTCAGGCTTTCGGGTACATGAAGAACATTCTGAAGCCAGTAGGGATGTGCAAAAATGCCGAGACCGTCTGCTTTTTTTATATGGTTGAAAATCCATACACAAGCGGCATAAGTGAATTTTTCAATACCGTCAGGTATATTGAGCGTTTCTGCAAGTTCATTTACCTGTTTTTTGTATTCTTCAACAGAGATTACATCGGGACATTCTCCGTCAAGTGAACGAAGGTCTTTTCCGTCACCTACATCCATATGATGATCACCGGGCATAAGTGCGTTGACAGAGTATTTTCCGCCGAAGTTTACAATATGGATATCATTGCCTTCAAGATGAACTTCTTCGCCTGTTACAAGATTGTATTCAATGGGAACATCCTTGTATGCGTTAATTGCTTCAAGTGACGGATAATAGCTGTCGTGGTCTGTCATTGCAAGAAAGTCGTAACCGTTTTTTCTGTAGTTTGCAGCAACGATTGCAGGCGACTGATTGCCGTCTGAACGGGTTGTGTGCATATGAAGGTCTCCTCTGAAAGGATATCTTCCGACAAGGTCTTCGTTAAGTGAGTAAACCGAAAGTCTTACAACTCTTTTTTCGTCTTTTACAATATCAATATAATGTTCCTGCTCATCTTTATATGTATTGGTGAATCTTATACATCCGTCATCACCGGGTGAAACAAAATATTCTTTGAGATTGTTTCTCTCCGGGTATCTGGTAACATTACCTTCATTGAATGCTCGTACCTGAATTGTATAATCACCATTGAATTCGGCATGCTGGCCGAGAGGTTTTATTGTTACTTCAACAGGTGTGTCACATCTGAAAACTTTAGGGTAAATATCATAATTGAGAAGTTCAAGTTTTATCATTATTCTGACTCCTTTTTGCTTAAAATTCTTATTAATTCTGACGGATGACGTGATGTTATGTTGTCTGGCTCAAGAAGAAGAACCTTTTCCATATCTTCAGTTTTATTTACTGTCCACAGTGACAGTTCCAATCCGTTTTTGTGCAACTCTGAAGCGAGTTTGTCGGTTACTTTTCCGTAATATGCGTTAAGACCGAGCGCACCGAGCTTTTTTATATTTCGGCAGATGTTTTGAATATAGCCTTTTGTCTGAAAAATACTGCGTCTGAGGTCTTTGTTGAGATAGTATTTTATATACGGAGTCTTTGCTTTTACTGCTGTTACATCCGATTCAAAAATACCTGTACAGAAAATTCTGTCTGTAAGAGAAAATTTTTCAGCAAGAGGTGTTATTGCTTCAAGATAAGTAGTTTCTTTTATATCAAGATTTACAAGCAGATTTTTATATTTACTGATTTCTTCAAACGCCTCTTCAAGAGTTGTTTCACCTCCGACGGGTGCATCATGAGATAAAACAGGGGTTCCGTCTGTTGTGAATCGTATATCAATTTCTACTATATCTGCACCGATTTCTGCTGCTTTTGCGATGGATTGAACAGAATTTTCTGCAGTGCCTTCACAGCCTGAATGGGCAGTTACAGTGGGCATTAAATGATTGTTTTTCATATTATCATCTCCGTTACTGAAATATTAGCAGACAACAGAATGTAAGTCAATAAAATACGGCTGATAAATTATTAAAATCTTCCAAAATGCTATTGATGTTGCAAAAAGTTAGTGATATAATATATTTTAATTATAAAGAATCTGAGGTTTTTTATGAAAAAAATAGATAAAACAGTAAAAAAAGAGACAGGATTTGTTCTTGTTTTTGTTTTGATTTTCAGTGTGCTTATGGAATCTGTTTTTCTGATTCTCGGTAAGTGGGATTATACAGTTCTTCTCGGTAATGTTCTCGGTGCTGTTGCTGCAACGGGTAATTTTCTTCTTCTGGGTATTACGGTTCAGAATGCACTGGGTAAAGACGAAAAGGAAGCAAGAAACAGAATGAAACTTTCTCAGATGATGAGACTTTTTATGATGTTTATCGTTGCACTTGTTGCATATCTTGTTCCTGTATTTGAAATTATCGCAGTTGTGGTTCCTTTTATTTTTCCGAGAATCGCAATTGCGCTGAGATACTTTTTTATAAAGAAGAAGGAGGGGTAAGTTTTGAAAAAAATAAGCCTTCGTTTCAGAATTACGGATGCTTTTTATGTTTCAATGATGATATTGCCGATAGTTTTCGGTATTGTTCTTAAGGTTCTGACAAAACCCGCTTCAGAGGGAATCAGTATATCGGGTGCAGGGATATATTTCTCAATTCCGATGCCTTTGCAGGACTTTATTGTTACTGAGTCTCAGGTAAATTCTCTTATTGCAACGTTGGTAATACTGTTTTTCTGTCTTTTTATCACCCACGGACTTACAGAAAAGGCAGACCTTAAAAGACAGCATATTGCAGAACTTATTGTTGAAAAAATAGATGGTATGGTGCTTGAGAATATGGGTGAATTCTTCAAAGGATTCTCCCCGTTTATCATCGGTATGATGGCACTTTCGGGTGTATCCAGTCTTTTGACTCTGTTCGGACTTTATCCGCCTACTTCAGATATCAATATTGTCGGTGGATGGGCAGTGCTGGTATTTTTCCTTATCACTTACTATAAGATGAAGTGCGGTCCCGTGAATTATCTCAAAAGCTTCACTCAGCCCGTTGCACTTCTTACACCCATCAATCTTATCGGTGAAATAGCAACACCTGTTTCAATGGCTTTCCGTCATTACGGAAATGTGCTTTCAGGCTCTGTTATTTCAGTGCTTCTCGGTACAGCATTGGCATCTCTTTCAGCAAAGCTTCTTTCATGGCTTCCGGGATTCCTTTCTGATATACCTATTCTTCAGGTGGGTATTCCCGCAGTTATGTCACTTTATTTTGACATTTTCAGCGGTCTTCTTCAGGCATTCATTTTTGCAATGCTTACAATGATGTACGTTGCCGGTGCATTTGACTTTGATACGTATAAGAAAAGACAGGCAAAGAAAAAGGAAAAACGCACATAAGTGCAAAATATAAATTTCATTTTACGGAGGAAACAAAAATGGAACTCGCTTTAGGTATTATTTTAGGATGTTGTGCTCTCGGCGCAGGTTTGGCTATGATCGCAGGTATCGGCCCCGGTATCGGTGAAGGTAACGCAGTTGCATCAGCTTGTGAAGCTATCGCTCGTCAGCCCGAAAGCAAAGGCTCTGTTACAACAACAATGCTTATGGGTTGTGCCATTGCAGAGACAACAGGTCTTTATGCTCTTGTTATAGCAATTCTTCTTATTTTCGTTGCACCTAACATTCTTGTTGATATTCTTGTTAATACAATCGGTGGTTAAGTAATATCTGCAACGGAGTGAAACTATGCAAAGTTTAGATGTCATTTCGGTCAATATATGGCAGATGTTGGCTTCACTTGCCAATCTTGTGCTTATATTTGTTCTCGTTAAGAAATTTTTATACAAGCCCGTCAAAAAGATGCTTGCAGCTCGTACTGATGCAATTCAGAGTGATTATGATGCTGCAAAAGAGGCTAAAGACAAAGCCCTTGCTGATATGGCAGCTTATGAAGAAAAGCTGTCAGGTGCAAAGGCTGAGGCTGATAATGTAATAAAATCTGCGGTTAATATCGCATCTGAGCGTGAAAAAGAAATTATTGCCGAAGCTAAGATAAAAGCTGACGGAATTGTTCGTCAGGCAGAAAATGATGCTGTTCTTGAACGTAAAAAAGCTGAAGACGGTATCAGAAAAGAAATCGTTGAGATTTCTTCTCTTCTTACAGAGAAAATGCTCGAAAGAGAAGTTTCAGATGCAGACCATCAGCATTTCATCGATTCATTCATTGAAAGCATAGG
The DNA here is from genome assembly GCA_045639185.1 of Acutalibacteraceae bacterium. Classification (GTDB taxonomy): domain Bacteria; phylum Bacillota; class Clostridia; order Oscillospirales; family Acutalibacteraceae; genus UBA1081. The sequence continues at coordinate 3,091 of JAZUCO010000131.1, read as the reverse complement.
TGAATAATGATGATGCAGACTGAAAGAGAATATGCAGTTGCTCTGTTTTCACTTACTGCCGAAGAAAATCTTACAGAAGACTATCTTCAGCATATGAAAACAATCAGAACAATTCTTGCAGAGAATCAGGAATATATTGAATTCCTTGCTTCACCCGCAATCCCGCTGGGTGAAAGAATTGCATCTGTTGAAGAAGCATTCGGTGAAAGTTTTCCCGAATATGCTGTTTCTTTTCTTAAAGTACTCACCGAAAACGGAAAAATCCGTTCTGTTTTCGGCTGCATAGATGAGTTTCAGACTCTTGCAATGACAGTATCAAACAGAACAACAGCAACAGTTTATTCTGCTGTTGAACTGTCAGAAAAGCAGAGAACAGCAATATGCGAAAAACTCGGTAAAGTTACGGGAAAAACAACAGACGCAGTTTTTATTATTGATGAATCCCTGATTGGCGGTCTCAAAATTGAAGTTGAGGGTAAGACCTTTGACGGCAGTATCAGACATCGTCTTCAGGAAGTAAAGGATGTGATCAGCGGATGAACAGACCTGAAGAAATAAGCAATATCATTAAAAGTCAGATCAAGAACTATAAGTCAAAGATTGATATGACAGAAACAGGTAAGGTTATCCTTGTTGGTGACGGAATTGCCCGTGTTTACGGACTTCGTAACTGTATGGCAAACGAGCTGCTTGAATTTGATGACGGCAGTTTCGGTGTTGCGCAGAACCTTGAAGAAGAAACAGTTTCCGTTGCCGTTCTATCAGATAAAGACAATAGCCGTGAAGGCTCTTCAGTTCACAGAACAGGCAAAGTTCTTTCTGTTCCCGTGGGTGAAAAGCTTCTTGGTAGAGTAGTTAATGCCCTTGGTGAACCTATAGACGGCAAAGGTCCCGTGGAATACGATTCCACAAGACCAATTGAATCAGAGGCTCCCGGTATCATTGAAAGAGAGAGCGTTAGTGTTCCTCTTCAGACAGGTATCAAGGCTATTGTCAGTATGATTCCCATAGGAAGAGGTCAGCGAGAGCTTATTATCGGTGACAGACAGACCGGTAAAACAGAAATCGCTGTTGATACAATTATTAAACAGAAGAATACAGGTGTTATCTGTATATATGTTGCAATCGGTCAGAAGAGTACTTCAGTTGCACAGCTTGCAAATGAACTTCTTCGCAGTGGTGCAATGGAATATACAATCATCGTTTCCGCTTCTGCTGCAGAAAGTGCTCCATTGCAGTATATCGCTCCTTATAGCGGTTGTGCAATGGCAGAATACTTCCGTGAACAGGGTAAGGATGTTCTTATCGTTTATGATGACCTGAGTAAACACGCTGTTGCTTACCGTGCGTTGTCACTTCTTATCCGTCGTCCGCCCGGACGTGAAGCTTACCCCGGTGACGTTTTCTATCTTCATTCAAGACTTCTTGAACGAGCTGCTTGTGTTGCAAAAGAATACGGCGGAGGTTCAATTACAGCTCTTCCCATTATTGAAACACAGGCAGGCGATGTTTCGGCTTATATTCCGACTAATGTTATCTCAATTACAGACGGTCAGATATTCCTTGAAACAGAACTTTTCCATTCAGGTATTATGCCTGCTATCAACCCCGGTATTTCAGTCAGCCGAGTAGGCGGCTCAGCTCAGCTCAAGGGTATGAAGAAAGTTTCTGGTGAGCTTAAGCTTCTTTATTCACAATTTCGTGAACTTCAGTCTTTCTCACAGTTCGGCAGTGACCTTGATGCTGATACAAAGGCACGTCTTGCGCTTGGTGAAAGAATTGTTGAAGTCCTCAAGCAGGGCAAGAATGCTCCCGTCCGTGTAGGTTGTCAGGTTGCAATCGTTTATGCGGTTATCAACGGTTTCCTTGATAATGTTGAAGTAAAAGATGTTCCCGAATACGAAAAACGTCTTTTTGCAAAGATTGAAAATGAAAATGGTGCTTGGCTTGAACGCATAGAATCAGGCTATTATGAGAAAGAAGACGAAGAAGAACTCAGAAGTATTCTTTCTGAAGTGCAGGTGTGATAAGTTATGTCACAGAATACAAAAGCACTCAGAATCCGTATAAAAAGCGTAACGTCAACCAAACAGCTTACAAAAGCAATGGGTCTTGTTGCGTCTTCAAAGATACGCAGAGCAAATGATGCTATGCTCAAAGGCAGAGATTACGGTGCAGCTCTCGAAAATATGATTTCTGCATTGTCTGCAGACAGAGAAAGTCTCAAAAGTCCGTATATGAAACAGCGTGACAGCGGCAGAACAAGAATCATTGTTATTGCAGGTGACAGAGGTCTTGCAGGGGGATACAATGCAAACGTTTTCCGTCTTGCTGCGCAGTATCCCGATGCAGAGATTATTCCAATAGGAAAAAGAGCTTGTGACAGATTCGGTAAAGAGTTTGTCTCATCAGAGCATTTCAGTTTTGATGATGCATATACTCTTGCAGACAGTCTTTGCCGTGACTTTGCAGAAGAAAAGTTTGACAGACTCGGCATCATTTCAACAAAATATATCTCTATGATGAGTCAGGAGGCTGTTATCAGATGGATTCTGCCTCTTGAAAAAAGTGACAGAACAGACACGTCAGGTATTATTTTTGAACCCGACCATCTTACGGTTCTTAATAATGTTGTGCGTGAATATACAGCAGGAATAATTACCGTCTGTGTAAGAGAAAGCTTTGCAAGTGAAGTTGCCGCAAGAAGAATGGCAATGGATTCTGCCGGCAAGAATGCACAGCAGATGATTAGTGATCTTCAGCTCGAATATAACAGAGCAAGACAGGGTGCGATTACTCAGGAGATTACAGAAATCGTTGCCGGAAGCGGTAATTAAGAGGTGATATAATTGGAAAATTTACGAACAGGTAAAGTTACACAGGTTATGGGACCCGTTGTTGACGTACGTTTCAACGAAGGTGAGCTTCCCGCAATTCATAATGCACTTACGATTCCCGTAGGTGACAGAAAACTTACCGTTGAAGTGGCTCAGCACATCGGTGACAACACTGCAAGATGTATCGCCATGGCTTCAACGGACGGTCTGCAGAGAGGAGTTGCAGTTACCGATACGGGTGCACCCATCAGTGT
>JAZUCO010000130.1:0-4375 GCA_045639185.1 Acutalibacteraceae bacterium | reverse complement strand
TTACTTCTTTCTCTGAGTTCATGTATTGAGTCAATCAGACAGGTCTGCTACAATTCACTTCCATTTTTCTATAAACATACACTTAATAACTACGGAATGAAAACATTCGTTGAAATAGGAAGCTCAGCTCTTTCTTACGGCGGACTTTTCTCTGTTCCTTTTATCGGAAAAAAACTTTCATCAAGAGATATTGTTGTTTTCAGTTATTTACATACTGCTGTCTGCTATATTCTTCTTTTTATCTGCGGTTACAAAAATCTCTGGATTGTAGGCATACTCATAGCCCTTGCAGGTCTTCCCAATGCAGGTATGAGTGCGGCAAAACGAATTCTTCTTGCCGACTCAACAGACTATATGGAATGGAAGAGTTATAAAAAATACGGCATTGCACAGCGTAATGAAGGTATGGTCTTTGCATTCAGCACAATGGTTTCGAGAATTGCTGCGCTCTGGAAAGAACTTCTTATCAACGGCGGTCTTGCACTTATCGGTTATCAGAGTGCTCAGAAGATTGGTGATCAGCTTGTTGAAGCTGTTCAGACTCCCGAAACATTGCACGGCATTTTCCTGCTTGTCACAATCCCCGCAATTATCGGCAACCTTATTCCCGCTATTGTTATGATGTTTGATAACTTCACCGGCAAACGCAAGGAAAAAATTATGGCAGAACTTGAAGAAATCAGAGCTGAAGCCAGAGCAAAGAGTGAAGCCGAAACAGTATAAGAAACTATGAAAAATGTAAAAGAAAACAGAAGCAAAAAGACTTCTTTAATTTTGAAAATTGTAAGAATAACAGTTATTTGTATTGCTGTAATCGGTATTGTGGTTTTGGGGCTTTATACACTTGTTACTCATCAGTGGCAGGATGAGCCTGTAAATTACAGCGTAACGAATAAGTATATCACTCAGCTTGGTGATACTATGGTTTCAGCTCATCGTGCAGGCAAAAAGCTTTTTCCGCAAGGCACGATGATGGCTTTTGAAGGTTGTGTGAATTCCGAAGTTTTTGAAACTGATATTTTTGAATTTGACGTACGTATAACAGCGGATGAAAAGCTGATTATTCTTCACGATGAAACCCTTGATGAATTAACCGATGCTGTTGAATATTTCGGCAAAACCGAAAACTATCCCTCAAATTACAACTATAATGAAATTTACAATCTCAATTTCGGTGAATATTTCAAAGATAAAGACGGAAAAACACCGTACAAGGGGCTTCGTGGTGATGACATACCCGATAATCTGAGAGTTGCAACCGTAAGTGATGCATTGACATATCTTGAAAATAACGGCAGATATTATTTCAGCATCGAAATCAAAGACAACGGTGATCTCGGTATCAGAGCTGCCGATATTCTTTATGATATTCTTTCCGAAATGAATATCATTGACCGCACGATTGTTGCATCCTTCAATAAAAAGGTCCTCAAACATCTTGATGAAAATTATCCCGACCTTACCCGTATAGCTTACAATGTTGAAGTTTTCGGGCTGTATCTTGATTCGCTTTTTGATATTGACAGACCTGAAGGATATTATAAATTTAATGTTTTACAGGTGCCGCCTGACAAATATATCGTGAATCTCGGCACTTCAAAACTTGTAAATTACGCTCACAAAAACAATATCGCAGTTCAGTACTGGACAATCAACGATGCTGAAAAAATGACATTTCTGCAGGGTATAGGTGCAGATGCCGTCATCACGGACAGTCCCGATGTGGGATATGATGTGCTCAAGGCTCAGTCTTGAAAATAAAGGAGAAATTAAAATATATGATACCGAAAAAATGGGGTCAGGGACAGCTTTTTGCATTTTCTGCCCTTGACGGAGATTCATTTTTTACCGATGACCTTGCAGGCACGCTCTCTGGGGATAAAATCGGTGTTATATTTGAACTCCATACACGCAGAACACTTTATTCAGGTGATATCAACAAGGATTTATCACCTGAAATCACCGGTGTTGCGTCAGATATGATTGAAGTTCACACTCAGAAAGGTGATTTCAGCATCATTTTTGCCGGAAGACATCTTGTTGTTGGTGAATATATTCCGGAAGCGGGTGTTTTTGTAAGCCCCGGCGGTGAATGTGATATTATCAGAAAAGACAATATTGAAATTCACAACACGCATGACGGTGACTACACGGCACTTTATAAAAAAGACGGCAGATTTGCATTCAGTTACGGCAAGAGTGAAGAAGAAGTTATCGCTCTGTGCAAAAAAGGTCTGACAGCTGATATTGCTGAACTGAAAGCAGAAAAACTGAAATTCTTTGAGAATGAAACCGACACTCAATATCCGTATCTTTACGCCAAATGCTTAAGCGTAATGAAAAGTCAGCTTTATTCTCCCGAGGGCAATATAAAAAGAATATGGTCAACGCCCGACCGTCTGCCTCACAGGAATATGTGGTTGTGGGATTCCGTTTTTCATGCAATCGGACACAGACACTTTGATACGGATATCGCACAGAATCTCATTCTTGCCCTTTTTGATGTGCAGAATGAAGACGGATTCATTCCCCACATGGCAAAACCTGATTTCAAATCAGGCGTAACTCAGCCTCCCGTTATCGGATGGGGTGCGTGGGCAGTTTATGAAAAAAGCGGTGACAAAGAGTTTCTGAGAACTGTTTTTGAGCATAACAAAGCATTTCTTCTGTGGTGTCAGGACAACAGAAGAAAAACAGAAAAAGAACTTTATTCGTGGCACACAAAACCTGAACTCAATAACCGTTGCGATGAATCAGGAATGGATAATTCACCGAGATTTGACACTCAGAGTGACCTTTTTGCAATAGACCTTTCATGTTATATGGCAAATGAAACACGTATTATGAAAAAAATTGCAGAAGAACTCGGTGATACAAAAAATGCTGAATTATTCAGCTTATGGCACGAAAAAATAAAAGCCGATATAAACAGAACACTCTGGTGTCAAGACGACGGTTTTTATTATGATTATGATATTGATAATAATTGTTTCAATAAAGTGCAGTCAGTTGCATCATTCCTGCCTGTTTTTGCAGGTGTCTGCGATGATATTCAATGCAAAAAGCTGATTACTCATCTTGAAAATCCCGATGAATTCGGCACTGAATTCCCCATACCGAGTATATCAAAGACGGATAAAACCTTCGGCTCTGATATGTGGCGAGGTCCCGTGTGGATTAACTATAACTATATGATTTCCAACGGACTGACAAGTTACGGATATGGCGATTTGTCACGAAAAATTAAAAACAAAACTCTTGAAGTTATAAATGGATGGTATAACCGTACAGGTACGGTTTACGAATTCTATGACAGTGAAAACAAAATACCTCCTTTTTGCTTTAACAGAAAAGGAAAGGTACACGAGCCCTATGATTTCAGAGTGAAATATCAGGCCATAAGAGATTATGGATGGAGTGTTACCCTGGCGTTTGATTTACTGAATAATGAATAAAAGATTAAGCACGGCTTTCAGCTAAGCCGTGCTTTTTTCATACATGCATTAATCTCTCATATACATTACTGAACCACTGGCAACGGTTGGAAATGGCTGTATATAGCGCTTTCTTAGACACAAAATTTACAACGAAGCAGAAAATCTGCTCAGATAATTCAGCATAAAATTGATTATTGTGAGGGGGCTTCAACAACAAAAAGGACTACATTCCTACCTTTTCGGTAAGTTTGTAGTCCTTTTTCTTTCAGGCTGTTTTTTACAGCCACTTAATTATTTATACCTTAACTGTCATTATCACAGGTTCTGATTTATACTTATATGCACTTTCGGCAGTGACTGTGAGAGTGTATGTCTTTCCTTTTTCGAGGATGTCTTTTCCGACGGTAAAGCCGTCTGTATTTTCATCATCAATGATGTAATAGGGGGCGACGAAGTCAGTTTTATAAACTTCTTTGCCCTGCTCGTCGGTGATTTCAACGTCATAAGAGTGAACAATATAACCCTCGGGTACCTGAGCCTCTGTGAATGAAATTCTGTAATTGCCGTTTTCATCGGTTACGGCAGAAGCCTTTGCATTTTCAGGGAAAACGGGAGTTTCATCATGAGCTTTCATGTTTTTATATGTATATGCAAAAGTGTCAGCGTCGTTCACATTTTCAATGAAGTAATCGCAGAAGAATGTATCTGAAATCAGGTCATAGCCTCTGATTCTGACTCTGCCAACATTGTCAGCTTCAACAACACAGAACTGTGCCGCGTCTTCGTATCTTTCGGGGTGATGTCCAATCACATAGTTCTTGTCTGTTTCAAATCTTGCCATTGCACCCACACCGACTGATGTATATGAACTCTGATTGATGCTTCTGGGGTCATTCATCGGGAAATGTGAATGTCCCGAAAAATTTATAACCTTGCTG
>JAZUCO010000129.1:0-1679 GCA_045639185.1 Acutalibacteraceae bacterium | reverse complement strand
CGGTCTCGGTCTTACAAGACTTGCAATGATGAAGTACGGCATCAAGGATATCCGTATTCTCAATTCGGGTAACCTCAAATCACTCTCACAGTTTATAGGTAAGTAAGGAGGAAAGAGAATAATGTTTGTTTCAATGAACTGCTTCAACCAATATGTTGATTTAAGCGGTCTTAATATTGAAGACCTTATCCACACATTTACTCTTTCCACCGCTGAAGTAGAAGATATTTATTATAAAGGCAACGATATTAAGAATGTTGTTGCAGGTAAAATCATTTCAATCGAAAATCACCCCAACTCAAAGAAGCTTCATCTTCTTAAGGTTGACGTCGGTTCAGAAGTTCTTGACATTGTATGCGGTGCACCCAACGTAAGAGAGGGTATGGTTGTGCCTGTTGCAAAGTCAGGCGGCAGAGTATGTGCAGGTGAAATCACAAATGCAGTTGTTGCAGGTTATGAATCATTCGGTATGTGCTGTGCAGAGTCAGAACTTGGCATTAGTGATGACCATTCAGGTCTTATGGAAATCTTTGAAGATGTAGAACTCGGCACAGATATCTGCGATATCTATCCCATCAAGGATATTATCTTTGAAGTTGACAACAAGTCACTTACAAACCGTCCCGACCTCTGGGGTCATTACGGTATTGCAAGAGAATTCTCAGCTATCACAAAGAGACCTCTCAAGGCTCTTGATATTGATACAGACGAATATAACGGTGAGGAAATCCCCGTAGAAATCAAGAGTGATGCAGTTTACAGATATTCTGCACTCCGTATCAACAACATCAAGAAGTCAGTAAGCCCCGTTGCAATGAGAATCAGACTTTTCTACTGCGGTATGAGAGGCATAAATCTTCTTGCTGACCTTACAAACTACCTTATGCTTGAAATGGGTCAGCCTATGCACGCATTTGACGGCACAAAAGTTCAGTCAATCGGTGTCGGTATGGGTGAAAACGGCACTAAGTTCACAACACTTGACGGCACAGAAAGAGATATCGACGAAAATACTCTTCTCATTCTCAACAACAACGAGCCCGTTGCAGTTGCAGGTATCATGGGCGGTCTTGATTCTGAAATCGTCGGTGATACAGACTCAGTTGTGCTTGAATCAGCTAACTTCGACGGTGTATGTGTAAGAAAGACATCATCAAGAATGGGTCTTCGTACAGATGCTTCTGCACGTTACGAAAAAATCCTTGACCCCGAAATGACAGTTACAGCTATCCGCCGTTTTGTTAAGCTTCTCAAGGAAATCGATGACGGTGCGGTTGTTGTTTCAAAGCTTGCAGATGCTTACACAAAGAAGTATCCCGAAATTGAACTTTTCATCGACAAGAAGTATGTTGACAGATACACAGGTATCGATTTCAGCAACGAGCAGATTGAAGAAACTCTCGTTTCTCTCGGCTTCAAGGTAACAGCAGAAAATGACGGCTTCAAGGTTATCGTTCCCTCATGGAGAAGCACAAAGGACGTTACAATCAAGGCTGACCTTATCGAAGAAATCACAAGAATTTTCGGTTATGATAACTTTGAAATCAAGACTACACTCAGCGCACTCAAGCCCGTAAGAGCTGAAGCTGTTAAGAGTGAGGATGCAATGATCAAGGATCTTCTTGTAAATAAGTTCAAGCTTCACGAAGTTCATTCATACATCTGGTGTGACGGTAAGA
>JAZUCO010000128.1:0-12126 GCA_045639185.1 Acutalibacteraceae bacterium | reverse complement strand
CATCAAATTCATTTTCTGCAGCAGATCCCGAAAAGGCAAATGATGTAAAAATCATTATCACAGCCAGCATAAAACTCAGGATTCTGAAACAGCTTTTTTTACTACGCATTTTCTTACCCATCAATATCATCCCCTGTAAGAGTAATAGCCGAGGAAAAAAGAATATTCGCTTTTTTATTCTATCACAAATATGCACAAAAGTCCATAAATGCCCTGTAATATTTTTGAAATGAATAAACAATTTACATTTTGCATAAAAAACAGCTTTAATATCAATCAAAAAGCTTCCGTTTTTTGTCTATTTTTCATTGGAGAATCAATATTTGTTAAATTTTATTAAAATAGTTGAAAAAAAATAAATATTATTGTATAATTTATTATAACTATATATTGTTGAGGTGGTTTTATGGACAAAAACAAACTCACAAAAAATGCAATAGAATTATTATCAAAAGCAATCATTCACGGTATGCCGAAAAGCTACTTTACGGCAGAAGACAAAGCAGGCAAATATATGCTTAAGGGTGATGACAGATTTATTGATACTCCCGGTGAAAAATTCATCTGCGGATTTGCAAAATCTGTGCTCACTCCCGATGACATCAGAAAAACAAACTATTACATAGCAGGTTATGATTCAAACAATCCCGCAAAGGGTGTGCTTGATGATATGTATTCAAGAGCTGTTTACATTGATGACAGCACGGGCAGAGGCGGAATTATTATGTGCGCTGTTGATGCTGTCGGCATCAGCAGAAAAGACATAAACAGAATCCGCAGACTTGTTATTGAAAGCGGAAAAATCCCTTCACTGCGTTCAATCAACATTACTGCAACACATACTCATTCGGCAATTGATACTCAGGGGTTGTGGGGAGAAAAACTCTATAAAAGCGGACGTAATGAGGATTTTATGAGACGTCTTGTGCAGAAGACTGCCGATGCAATCATAAGAGCCTATGAAAACCGTAAATCCGGCAAAATGTATTATGCGGTTATAAAGACAGAAGACCTTCAGTTTGACTGCCGCACTCCCGATACATACGATCCGAATCTCACAAAGATAACATTCAGATCTGACGACGGTAAAAATGAAATCTGCATTGTCAATTTTGCATCACACGCAGAGCTTCTCGGTGATGAAACAAAAAATGTAAGCGCAGACTTCCCTGCTTATATGATTAAAGAAATTGAAGAGCAGAATAAAAATGCAGATGCAGTATTCTTCAACGGTGCTATAGGCGGAATGATTTCTGCAAAGGAAATCAAAAAAGTTTACGGCAACAAAATAAACTGCGAAGCTTACACAAAAGATTTCGGCAAAAATCTCGGAAATCTTGTAAATTCAATGACAGGCGAAAAAGAACTTTTACCGCTTATCAATGTCAAATCAAAACAGATAAAAATTGCGGCAGATAATTTTGTGCTGATTCTCGCAAGACTTCTGAAAGTGCTCAACAACGACATTGCAAGAAGCCGAGAGAAAGACGAAGCATATATCTGGACAGAAACGGGATATCTTGAACTCGGCGGAGAGATAGGAATGTTTCTTATCCCCGGTGAACTTTTTCCTGAGCTTTACAACGGCGAATTCCTTCAGCCTGAAGAATCCGCAAATAACACAAAAGCACAGTACAGAGTTCTTAATACAATGGGCAATGCAAAGCATAAATTTGTTGTGGGGCTTTGTAATGATGAACTCGGTTACATTATTCCCGACAATGACTTTATTCTTCACGAGGCTCTGCCCTACATCAATTCCACCAAAGACAGACTCGGCAGAAACCATTACGAAGAGACAAACTCAACCGGCAGAAACACAGCAAGAACCATTCTTGAAGAAACTGAGAAGCTTATAGCTTCTGTAAGATAAAGGAGAAAGACTTATGAAAAAATCAGTAAAAAAACTCATTGCAGTTATCCTTTCCCTCACTTTATTGTTTGCAGGCACAACTGTTGCAAACGCTGCTGATGCAGAAGCATCTGCGAATAACAGCGCTGTTGTTTCAGTAGGCAATGTACTGAACGGATTCCTGACAATTGTATTCAAAATGTTCGGTTCACTTTTCCCCGATGAATTCATCACAGTTGAAGACTACTATGCAGGCGAAAGTGAAAATTTCTATGAAGGTACAGCATCTTTCCTTGATGCTCCCGCAGAAGATGCAGACTGGAATCTCGGTTTCGGAAAGGCAAGCATCGTTCCCGAAAATCTTGCAGACGGCACAAAATCATACTACACAGGCGGTTACTTCACTCAGGAAGTAAACGGTGTTTTTGACGACCAGGGCGTAAATGCAGTTGCAATGAACGACAACTCAGGCAGAGGGACTGTTATCCTTGCATCTGTTGACGGTGTAGGTGTAACAAATGCAGACGTACGCACAATCCGTGCAGAAGCCGAAAGAAAGCTCAGCGAAATGGGTGTTGACAGTGATATCGCAGCAATCAATATCAACAGCACACACGCACACACAGTTATTGATACTCAGGGTTTCGGTCTTAAGAATCTTTTACTCGGTATTGTAAACAACATCGCAGCACGTTTTACTCCCTTTGTTGAAGCAGGCAGAAGCATTGACGAGGAATTTCTCGGCTACCTTATCGACGGAGCATCAGATGCAATTGTTGAAGCTTACGTAAATATGGAATCAGGCGACCTTTACTACTTTGAGACAGCAGGTATCGGTTACAGTGAAAGAAATCAGAACTACCTTGATGACGAATACGGCTATATCTACAACAAGAGATACAACGATGAAGGCTATCAGCATGTCATCGCTTGTTTCAAATTTGTTCCCGACAATTCAGAATCTCTTCCCACAGTATTCTCAAACCTCGGCGGTCATCCCACAACAATCAACAGAGCAACAAAGCTCCTTTCAGCTGACTATCCTCACTATATCGAAACAAAACTCAACGAAGCAGGTATGAACTTTATGTTCATCCAGGGCGCACAGTCTCCCATTTCTGTCAGCGCAAGTGCTGTAAAGACAGAAGAAATCCTCAGTGAAATTGAAGCAGAAATTGCAGAAGATGCAAGAGTAGAGGACTACGAACAGGCAAAGAAACTCGGCTATGAATTTGCAAGACTTATCATTGAAGCTCAGGCAGATGCAACTGCTGTTGCTCCCGTTCTCAATGTTAAAATGTCAGAAGTGACTGTCCCCCTTGAATACGGTCTTCTTGAACTCGGTGCACGTTCAGGCCTTCTCGGTATGACAACAGTCAAAGATGCAGCATCACAGTCAGGTTATTCAATTATTTCAGAAGTCGGTTATATGGAAATCGGTACAGACATCGCTGTTGTCACAGTTCCCGGTGAACTTGTTCCTCAGCTTGTTTACGGCAATGTAGTTGATAAGTCAGAAGCTTATCTCGGCACAGATTGGGAACTTGAATACACAGCAGACGTTATCGGTGAAGACAAAACAGTTCTTGTTATGGGTCTTTGCAACGACGCTATCGGATACATCGTTCCCGATAACGACTATGCACCTTTCATTGTTGACACAATCTGGAATTCAGATATCGGTGTTCAGCTCTTCGGTACATACCACAGCCATTACGAAGAAATGCTCTCAACCGGCAGCACAGCAGGTTCAACTGTTATCGGAGCGCTCAATGAACTTGTAAAAGAATCAAAATAATCTCAGTATAATTTTTTCACAGGGGGTATATCATGGAAAACAATGATACCCGTTCATCAAACGCTAAAGCATATGAGCAGCTCCGTCAGGCACAGGAAAAACAGCGTGAAAACGCAGACATTCAGGTGCTTGACCGCAGATATGCAAACAAAAAAGAAACTTTCGGTTTTGTTGTGTGGGATGCGGCACAGAGTTTCAATATCAATGTTTACTCAACACGTTTTGTAACCAGTATCGTCGGTGTTGACCTCGGTCTTCAGACACTTGCGAACTCGGTAAACAGCATCTGGGATATTATAAACGATATCTTCTTCGGTGCTGTTGTTGACAAAACACGTACACGTTGGGGCAAATTCAAGCCTTACCTTTTATTCCTTGCATTCCCGGGCTGTGTGCTGACCTGTCTTTACTGGCTTATGCCTCATCTCTTTGCAGGCACATCACAGACAGACCTTATAAAATTTGCATTTTACCTTTTTCTTACAATTGCTCGTGAAGGTGTTACAACATTCCAGACCATTTCAAGAACCGGTCTTATGTCAACCATAACTCCTCACCCGAATGACCGTACAAGGCTTATCACAATGGCAAACTTTGCATCAGGCTTCCTCGGTGAAAAGCTCCCGGAACAGGCAGTTACGGTGCTTATTGACATTCTTCGTAATCTTTATATCAATGATTCAAAGAAGCTGTCAACAGCTTACACAAACCTCTTTGTTGGCATGGGCACATTCACTGCAGTTGCATCAAGCATATCTTCATTCTGGTTCTTTATGAATTCAAAAGAAAGAGTTATGCAGTCGGTAAAACCGCCAAGCATAATGATGTCGATAAAATCAGTAATAAGCAACAAACCACTTCTGCTGATTACGCTTTCGGACTTCCTGAGCGGTTTTGCAATCAAAGGTAGTGAAGATGACTATTATACAGACGTTCTTCATTTCTCATCAATGACACTTGTTGCAGGTATTCCTGCCGCACCTATAAGCCCTGCCAGCTATGCATGGGTACCCTGGATGAGAAAAAGATTTTCAAGCCGACTCCTTTACATACTTGCTAAAGAAATCGGTAACATTCTCTACATCCCCGTTTTCCTTTTCGGCTGTATCGGTATGAAGAAGGATTACTCAGGCGGTATGTATCAGAAAGTTGTTCCCATGGCATTTGCAATGGCTCTGTGGGAAATTATATGGACAATATTCTTCGGACTCAAATCTGTTATCGGCACTGAAATGTACAACGAAGCAATGGACTACTGTGAATGGAAAAACGGCTACCGTACAGAGGCTATGGCTTCTGTAGCAAAGGGCATTGCAGCTAAAGTTTCATCCAACACAAGTCTTGTTGTCACAACAGCTCTCAAAAAGATGATCGGATATGAAGCTAACGCTTTCAGACTCGGTACAGAGCAGACAGACAAAGTTAAATTCTACCTCTTTGCAATGTTCACAATCATTCCTGCTGTCACAGGGTCACTCGGTATTATTCCTATGCTCTTCTATGACCTTGACAACAAGAAAAAGGAAAAGATGTATTCAGAGCTTCTTGAAAGAAGAATGCTTCTTTCAAATGCGGCAGGCACAGGTGATTCAGAAGTGCTTGAACTTGCATCAAAAATACAGATTGAAACTAAAAAATAAAAGAATGAGGTATCAATATGGATATTACAACTGTCATCACTTATCTTAAAGACCTTTTTGCAACAATTATGATTCTTATTGGTATGATATTCCCTACTGCAGGTAATGTCAGCACCGCATATGAACCCGTTAACCCCGATGAACTTGTGGCAAGCATTGTTGCAGTTTCAGATATTCACGTTGAAACAAACAATCCTGAAAGCTATGACAATCTTTCAAAGCTTCTTAACGGTATCAAAGCAGGTGAAACCGTTGATGCTGTCGTTTACACAGGCGACAATGTTATGAACGGTCAGGATCTTGAGAATTTCTTCTTCTATACAGCTGTAAAGGCTGTAAAACCCTCAAAAAACAACTTTGTTATTGCAGGTAACCACGACCTCGGCAATACAGAAGGTGACTACAACGCACTTCTCGACAATTACCTTCAGAATAACAAAATCTTCTTTAATGAAGACCTCGGCAAAGGCTATTTCTACAGAGTTGTAAACGGTGTTTATATAATTTCTCTCATTTCAGAAGATCCCACAACATGGGAATTCATTATGAGTGAAGAGCAGTTCACATGGCTTGAAGATGTGCTTCAGGAAGCTCAGGCTGCCGATGCTCCCGTGCTTGTATTCAACCATTTCCCCCTTTTCTATAACAACGAAACAGGCTCAAGACTTGCAGGTCTTCTCAATGAATACGATGCAGACCTTTTTGTTTACGGTCATTACCACAATGAAATGGGTGCAGACAATTTCTCACAGTGGAACGGTGTTGACCTTATCAACCTCCCCCGCTCAACAGAAACTACAGACTATGCACCGGGTGACGGCATTGTTATTGAAGTATATGAAACCGAAATTGTTGTAAGAGCAAGAAACTTCATCACTGGCGAATGGCTCGAAGAGCTTGTTTACACTTATGATCTGTAATTAAAAATCCATATGCAGTCGGATGTTAAAATGCATCCGGCTGTTTTTTTTGTAAAAAAATCCGACACAGAAAATTCTGCATCGGATTGATTGTGGCTATTTACTTTTTGCGGCTCTGAAGAAGCGCACCGACATTCTTTTTGTATCTTGCTTTATTGCAAAGATTTCTGAGAATATGATAAAGCTCGTTTACCGCATATTTATTATAGAACTCACCTGCTTTTATGCTTATAGTGAATGTTCTGTCAATAAATTTATCAAGCACTTTTTCAAGCTTATTGGGATTCATAAGCTTTACGGCATATGGTGAAAATTCATAATCGAATTCACGCTTTTCAAGTGAATCGAAATGTTCATCACCTTTTATAAATACCGTGTCATTCTTTACTGCTGTTGCGGCAAAGATGACAATGTTTTTATCTTCGGGAAGTTTTATCGATGACGCACCCTCAAGATTTATTTTCACATCAAAAACATAAAACTGTTTTGCCGTAAGATTGCCTTTTTTACTGTGAGTATGCGACAATGTAAGAGCCTGACAGACAGGTTTGATATAACCTGTTTCTCCGCTTCTCATAAGATCCCAATGACCGAGCTCTTCAAAGCAATCGGGAATCTCTGCATAAACTGACTTATTACCGCACTCAAAACGGACATTTCTGTCGCCATCAAGTGAAGCCGCAAGCAGATGTAGGCTGTCAAAACCGTTGCCAACGATTATTTCTCTGCCGTCACAGACAATGCAATTCTTTGCATTATCTGAAAAACTGTAATCAATGCCTGCATAAATCAGATTGCAAGGCATAATTTCTCGGGGAAGAGAAATTCCGTCTTTAAGGTCAGAGAGATGTCTTTCGCTGTCTGCAGTAATACCTGCCGCATTGTAATTGAGCGCAACAACTTCTGTGTTTTTATCGGCTTTTTCAGATTTTTCAAATTCAACAGCAAAACTTCTGATGCCGTTATGACCTATATCAAAACAGATTCTGTTTTTGTCTGTATGAATTCTGCCGATAACTGTTTCGTCACCGCGCACCTCAAAAATTTCCTTTACAGGTGATGAAAAAACAGCTTCAACACCGTTTATATCACTGCCTGAGCATTCTGCAACACGGAAAATGATTCTGTCTGAATCCTGAGCTTTTTTAACGGCTGTGATTCTGACTTTATCATTGCTGAGTTTTACAAAAGAATAGTCTCTGCCGAGTTTTCCATCGTGTTTTTCGGCAATGAATGTATGCATAGGCTGACAAAAACTGTCTGCATACGCAGAAACATCGTAAGCCTCTCCGCAATGTCCCATAATTGCAAATGAATAGCGGTTAAGCCCCATATCCATAATATGCTGAGAGCATTCCCATCGGTAATTTGCCATCGGAGTATGTGCTACTGTGAGACGAAGTGTTGATTTATCGGGTTTATCCCAGCCTTGTCTGGAATCGCTGAAAACAGCGACACCGAATTCACCTTTTTCATCAGTTATATCTGCCCATTTCTGTGCAGGGACTTCATAAAGGCTCTCAGTATTTGTCTTTCGCTTTGCTGAGCCGGTGCCGATGTCATAGGCTGCAACATCATTTTCTGCAGTAAAACTGAATTCCGCTTTGAGAAGTGATGCTTCTTCACGCCAGTCTGTTTCGTTGTAAACAGAAACAAATCTGCTATCACAGCCGAGGGAAACTACCTGTCTGAATTCTGACTTCCCTGCCGTCCTGATAATTTCAAGAGAGCACAATGCATCACCGTTATCAATAATTTCAATATGCGGTTTTTCCGCATACATATAGGGCTTTTCTGTAAGGTCACCATATTTGACTTCCCATGCAGGCCAGTCAAAACTGTGAGTATTGTTGAGTACGGCAAGTCTTATCGGCTTTTTAAGAAGCTCTCTGCTGAGTGTTTTATCATAAACAGATGAGATATCACCGTTTTTATCAATTCTGACACAAAGATATTTATTCTGAAGTGTGTCTGCCGTAACGCTGAGACCTGTGAATATTTTATTTTTCTCTGCACATTCTCTCACATCATAAACAGCGAGACCGCAGGAATCAACATTTGCAATAAAAGTAATTTCCGCTTTCCCCTGAGATATAATTCTGGTCTGCGAGGGCACTTCGTTTCCGTTTTTGTCAAAAACTGCAAAGTCTGTAGATGAGCTTTCAACTGTTACCTTTACAGCATCTTTTCTTGTACCTGAAGTCTGTACGGGATTTGACACAACAACGGGAATACCCTCTGCAAATGATGTATCAAGCTGTGAAGAAAGAGCTTTGCAGGCTGCAGTATATTCAGCAGAGAAAGTGTTCATTGCCTGAACATAGTCATTATGGTTGCGTTTATAGCATTCTTCAAATGATGTGCCCGTTATATCGTCGTGGAAATGATGTGCAATGACCTTTTTCCACGCTTCATCAAAACCGTACTGAGGATAATCAACAAGACCGCATGCGAAAGCCGCAGAAGCAAATCTTTCTGCCGCATCTGCAAGAAGTTCACTTCTTTTGTTCCATCTTTTTGTGACGTTTCTTGAAGTATAACTGCCTGTACCGTGAGCTGTAAGAAGAAATTCACCGTCAAAAACGGGCATTGCGTTTTTCTCGTCATCACTTCTGCTTTCAAGCATATCAAAATATTCTTTTGTGGTTGATGAATAAACTTTCGTTTCTGCAGTTTCGTTATTTCTCTGTGAGGAAACAACATTTCTGACAGATGTTTTGTGAGGCGCACCGCCTCTGTCACCTATACCGTGGTAAGCAAAAGTAAACTCGGGCAGATTCTTCTTTCTGTTATCTGAAATTTTATTAAGAATTCTTTCTGACTTGCTCATTTTTTTGAAAGCAGTTGTGTAAGAGAAAGGCATAAGTGCAGCCCAGACACACTTACCGTCGGGACCTGTCCATTTGCCGGTATCAAAAGGAATAGGCACACTGCTTCCCCAGAAAAGTTTGCCTGTTGAGAAACCTGTCAGACCGCAATGTGCTGCAACAGAGGGCAATGCTCTGCCGAAACCGAAACAGTCAGGTAAAAAGATATCGTTTGACTCTGTGCCGAATTCTTTTCTGAAAAATCCGTTACCGTAAAGGATATTTCTTATAAGTGCTTCGGGTGACGGAATGTTTACATCACCATTCTCATAGCAGGCTCCGCAGGGGTGCCATTTTCCCTCTTTTATGTATTTTTTTATCTTCTCGTAATCTTCGGGATAATACTCTTTGATAAGTTCATATCTGTAACTGCCCTCAAAGTTAAATTTATATTCCGGATATTTTTCAAAAAACTCAAAATTACGTCTGATTGTATCGGGAATATATTCATCTATAGTCTGTTCAAGAGACCAGAGCCATGAAGTATCCAGATGTGCTGTGGCTATGGTATAAATTTCAGGTTTATTCTTTGCCATTTTCAGCATCTCCCGTCAGAAACTTTCTATAAATCTTGTGGGGCGATAAGGAAATGCTCTGAAGAAATCGGAAGCATCACCCTTGATTTCAGTACCGTTTATATATGCGGCTGTATCAGCATTATGCCCCTCACCTGCAAGAAGAAGTTTTGCAGCAGCAGGAGGTGTGACAGCAATATCATAATCACCATCATCACATTTTGTGACAACAGCTTTGCCGTGCTGATACTCAACATCAAAAACACCGTTGTTGCACTCCATATTATCACGGCTGAGAAGTCTGAAATGACCGTAAGCTTCGGGATATTTATTGAGTTCAAGAAGTTTTTTCATATCATAGATTCTGCCTGCAGCACCACTGCCATTCTCATAGGTTGTGCCTGTGATTCTGTCTGCAAGAAGTGCAAAAGGTGACCCTGTGTACTGGTCTTTCACTACAAGCTCTTTTGTAATGCCGTCGTAATTACGGAGAAATCCAACAAGAGCATTGAGTGCAGATGGAGTAAGACAATAAAGTTCTTTTACACAAACTGATTCGGGACGTTTTACTGTAAAACGAACATAACCGTCTGCAACACCGTTTTCGTCACGGTGGAAATATGTATAATCAGCATCTTCAAGAGGACTTCCGCAGAAAAACTTTTTGTCATTATGAAGAGTCATAAGATTTTCCTTAAGGGCACACTTTGCGTGAAGCTGACTGATTTCTTCAAAATGTTCATCTTTATAAAGAATAACATCTGTATTGCGGGGAATTGCAGTAAGGTTTGCAAAAGGAACTTTTATTGAAAACATACGGGCAAGATTTGCATAACCGAACTTTTCATAATATGAAATTGAAAACGGGAAAAGAAGACCTGCAACCCAGCCTTCATCTGCCGCAGTTTCTTCTATTTTATCAAAAATAGCCCTTACACCGCCCATTCTGCGGCATTCAGGTACAGAGCAGATTCCCGTTGCGACAACAACATTCATAAAATTGCCGCAATAGTTTGCTGAAAAAGGCATAATTTCCGCACCGGCAATAATTCTGCCGTCACTGAATGCACCGAGTACGGGTGCATCGGTTTTTGTATCAACAGCGGCATCAAATTTCCATATAAACGACTGTGATGACACTTTCAGAAACTCTACTTCTTCTTCGGGTGTAGCAAGATATCTTACTTCCATAACTGTTCCTCCGTCTGAAACGTATATATTTTGATTATAGCATTATAGATGGCAGAAAGCAACCTTGACATTGAATTTATTAATGGTATAATATTTTTATAAATAAAGGAGGATTATTTTTTATGACATCTATCACTTCATTCTTTATGGCGTTATTCTATTCATTCCTTACTTTCTTCGGAATCCCCTTTGAAAGTCCTGACCTTGAAACTTCACCCCTTCCCGAAGTTGTTCTGACAGAAGAAGAAAGAGTTCTTCTTGAAACTGCATTTGAAACAGAAACAGCATATATCGCAGCTCTTCAGCTTGATAACGGTGCTATCCCCATGACATACAATGCAAACGCAGAGCTTACTGTCAACCCCTATTTCTCCTGCTATGCTGCTCTTGCACTTCTTGACAATGCAGAGAAATATGCAGACAATGTAAAAGCTTATATTGAATGGCATTTTGCACACCTCAACACATCAAAAACAGACTATGCAGGTGTTGACGGCACAATTTATGACCAGATCATCACTGTTGAAAACGGTGTTGTTACTGCAGAAAGAATGCATCCCAGAAAATATGACTCAAACGACTCATACGCTGCATTGTTCCTTACAGTGCTTAACAAGTACGAAAAACTTACAGGCGATTCAGAATATATCATCTCAAAAAGAGCAGATATCAAACGTGTTATCAACGCTATGACAGCAACAATGCACAACGGTCTTGCATTTGCTTGCCCCGATTACAAAATCAAGTTTCTTATGGATAACAGCGAAGTTTACGAAGGAGCTTTGAATGCCGCAGAACTTTTTGAAAGAGTTATCTGCCCCGCAGACAGTTCATATAACAGCACTCTTGATTTCTGCAAATCAACTGCTTCAACAGTAAGCAAGACAATTGACAGAAAAATGTGGAACTACTACGGCGGATATTATGAAACAGCTCTCACTCAGACAGGAACTGTTGCAGCTGAATTCAGTTGGTCAACATTTTATCCCAGCGCAACATCTCAGCTCTTTGCTATCAGCTGCGAAGTTATCTCTCCCGAATCTCAGAGAGCAAAAAATCTTTATGAAAATTTCTGCGAAAACCACGATTGGGAGCACCTCAATTTCAACAGCGAATTCTGCTGGGGTTCAATTGTTATGGCCGCAGCAAAAATGAATGACAAAGATCGCATTGTCACATATGTAAACGCATACAACGAAAAGTTCGGTGATCACAAATATCCTCTTTACAGCGGTGATGCAGCAAGAGTTTCACTCGGTATTTACGAAATTCTTTCAAAAGCTCAATAAAACGCATAACGGAGCATACGCAACACCGTAAGCTCCGTTTTTCTCTTGGAATAT
>JAZUCO010000127.1:0-2558 GCA_045639185.1 Acutalibacteraceae bacterium | reverse complement strand
ACCGCTTGGCCTCCGACTTAAAGAAGTGTTTGAAGTTGTCGCACAGGCTTTGAAAATTCCCCTTTCTATGATGTACGGCAATATTACCAATATGAATGAAATTGTGAAAGTATTCTTGTCAAATTGTATTGACCCATTGGCTGATATGATAGGTGAAGAAATCACACGTAAGTATTATTCTTTTGATGAATGGCAACGGGGCTATAAAGTTGTTGTTGATACAACTTGCATCAATCATATTGATATATTTGAAATTGCTGACAAGGCTGACAAAGCCATTGCTTCAGGTTTAGCTCACATTGACGAATTACGTAAAATTGTCGGGCTGGACGAACTTAATACCGATTTCAGTACAAGGCACTTTATTACAAAGAACTATGCCCTTGCTGAAGATATGCTGAAAAGCGTAGAGAGTAGCGAAGGGGGGTGAGTAAATGAAGCGAAAGTTTTTTTCACTTGAAAAGTCAAATCAGACTGCAACGTTGAATATTTACGGCGATATAACAAGCTTCCCGTGGTTTGAAGGTGATGTCAGTGCAGTAAATCTTTCAAAGCAACTTGAAGAAATGGCTGATGTATCACAAATCAATGTATATATCAACAGTTACGGCGGTGAAGTTGCTGAAGGCTTGGCGATTTATAACGCCCTCAAAAGACATAAAGCGAAAGTTACAACATACTGTGACGGCTTTGCTTGTTCTATTGCTTCAGTTATATTCATGGCGGGTGATGAAAGAATCATGAATGATTCTTCTTTGCTTATGATCCATAACGCTTGGACTTTTGCACAGGGTGATTCACAGGCATTACGAAAACAGGCAGATGACCTTGACAAAATCACACAGGCAAGTGTTGAAGCGTATAAAGCACATTCAAACATAACTGAAGAAGAAATCAAATCATTGATGAATGCTGAAACATGGATTTTGCCCGGTGAAGCATTGTCTTATGGTTTCGCAACAGCAACTGAAACACTTGAAACAAGCGTTGCCAGTCAAAATGCGTGGTCAAAATTGTTTGAAATCTTAAAGGCGCATCAGGAAAAACAGAAAGACGCTGACGATGACAAACAGAATGACACAGAAACAAAAGAGCCTGAAACGGATTCAGAAGATGACGAACAGGACGAAACAGAAGAAACACCGGAAGATGAAACAAAGGATGATTCAGAGGGCGAAAATGACGATGATGAAACCGATGAAACAGATTCCGAAGATGAAACCACTCAAAAATGGAGTGGCTTTTTTAATGCACTTATAAAATAAAAATTCGCAGTAAAGGAGTTTAAAACAATGCGTAAATTTGCAAATGAAAACATTTCAATCAACCAGCTTGTCGCTGCTATGAAAGACGGCGATGAAGCAAAAATCAAGGAAGCGTGGGCTTCACTTCACGAATCAATCGCTGAAAATGTAAAGGCTGACTTTGCAGACCTTCAGGCTTCACACGATGCAGCTGTACTTGCACAGAGAGGTTACAGACAGCTTACAATTCAGGAAACAAAGTGGTATCAGAAAGTTATTTCTGCACTTAAATCAACAGACCCCAAACAGGCATTTACAGCAATTATCGGCAGTGATAATGAAGATGACCTTATGCCTACAACTATTATTGAAGATGTTTATAAAAACCTTAAAGAAGAATATCCCCTTCTTAAGGCAATCAATTTCCAGTATGTAGGTTATGTAACAAAGTGGATTCTTAATGACCACGCTGCACAGAACGCTGTATGGGGTCAGATTACAGAAGCAATCACAAAGGAAATCACATCTTCTTTCAAAGTTGTTGATATTAACCAGAACAAACTTTCAGCATACGCAATCATTGAACTTGGTATGCTTGACCTCGGTCCGGCATTCCTTGACGGCTATATCAGAACTGTTCTTGCTGAAGCTATTATGGCAGGACTTGAACTTGCTATTGTCAGCGGTAACGGTGTAAAACAGCCTGTAGGTCTTATCAGAGATATTCATGAAGGTGTTGAATTCAATTCTTCAACAGGTTATCCCCTTAAAGAACAGATTGCTATCAAGAACTTCACACCCGCTGAATACGGCAAACTTCTTGCTGGTCTTGCAACAACAGAAAAGGGCAAAAAGAGAAAATTCACATCTGTTGAATTTATCTGCAATCAGACAGATTACCTTACAAAGGTTATGCCCGCAACAACTGTTCTCAATGCAGCTGGTAACTATGTAAACAACCTGTTCCCCTTCCCCACAAACGTTCACGTTTCAAATGCACTTGAAGATGGTCAGGCTGTTGTATTCCTTAAAGGTGAATACTTCTGCGGCATGGGCGGTTCAAAGAACGGCGTAATTGAGTATTCAGACGAATACAAATTCCTTGAAGATCAGAGAGTATTCAAGGTTAAACAGTACGGCGCAGGTAGAGCTTTTGACAACACTTCAGCTCTGTTCCTTGATATCAGCAAACTTGACCCTGCATATCTTACAGTTCTTAATAAAGAGGAAATTGCAGAAGCATAAGCATAGTTGAAAGAAGGGCTTTGAAATGGTAGACCCCAATATTTACGGACAGGTTAAACGAAAATGTAA
>JAZUCO010000126.1:0-19674 GCA_045639185.1 Acutalibacteraceae bacterium | reverse complement strand
CATATGAATCATTCTTCACAGTTCTATTCTCTTATAGAACAATATATGCCCGATTACAAAGAGAAAGTAAAAATTCTTCAACATAAGGAGTAATAAATATGACAAACGCAACTCTTCTTGCATTCAAGACAACAAAAGTTGATTTTCAGAACAACATCAAAGAAAACAAAAAGATTGAACTCGGATTCAGTTATTCTTACAATGTTAAATATTCAAACAAAAACACCTGCATCGGTGAATTGACTGCAAAGGTGACAGACAAATCTGCTCCCGATGAATTCAGCATCACCGTTTCTGCAACAGGAATTTTCCGTTTCAAGGATAACACAACAAAAGAAGTGCTTCACGTTGAAACATACAATGACCTCTTCCCTCATATGAGAGCATTCATTTCAACTCTCACGGCAACAGCAGGAATTCCGCCTGTAATGATTCCTTTTATCGATATTTCAAACAAAGAGATATATCGTTTTGAAATGGGAAAAAATCAGCAGAATCCCCCCTCAGTTGATGATTTTATCAATCCCTACGACAACAGATAAAATCAGCAAAAGAGCCTTTTACGGCTCTTTTTTTATGGCTTAATATAAAGTTAAGGCGCTGTGTCGGTTAAGACACAACGCCTTTTTTGTTTTATAAATTCTTCAATTACCAGTGAGCCGCACCGCAACCACAGTACTTGTATTCATCCATACCGAAGAGTTTACGGAAGAATGTGAGAATCTTGAAGAAGAACTTTGTGAATGCGCTTGTGCTGTGGCAATCACAGTTACAATTTGCTGAATCTCCGCTGCCGCCTTCTTCACCTGAGTCAGGATTATATGCGGGATTTTCACGGAATTCTGCATAGATTTCGATTTCACCGACAACGATTTCTGCATTAAGGATAAGCTTACCTGTTTTCATATCGTATGTGTAACCGTTGTTCATATAAATGCCGTCGACATATACCATAACTTCTGTGGGAAGAAGGTATCCTTCTGCAGGAACAAGCTGTGTGAAATATGCTGTTCTTTCGGGAATAAGTTCAACATCATTTGATGATGAGCCACCAAAGAAGTTAGAAATAAGGTTACAGTTACCGCCAGCTGCTCTTGCAACGATCATAACATCGCCCACAATTGCATTACCGATAATTCTGAGTTCGCCTGTTTCAGCATTGTAGATGTAGCTGTCTTCATTTACAACAACACCTGCGATTGTAATCTTAAGCTCTGAAGGACGATTTTCTGCATCAAAGATCTGAACATAATCAATACCGTATGTAGCAGTTGTTGTGTTTGTAACACCGTCCAATCTCCATGAAACGTTGAACTGCTTAGCTGTGTACTCAGCATTGATTGTGATGTTTTCTGCGGGCATTGTTTCGGGAACATTTACCCATACACCTGTGCAACCTGTCTTTTCAGGAACTTTCTGTGAAGGAATTGCTGCACCATAGCTTACTGAAGCTGAGTAAACTGTAAGTCCGTCAACCTTCCAATAAACAGTGTATTTCTTAGCTGTGTAAACCGCGTTAATTTCAACATCTCTTGCAGGCATTGTTCTGTAAGGATTATCCCATACACCTGTGAAACCTGTCTTTTCAGGAACCTGAAGAGAAGGAATGTTTGCACCGCAAGCTACGTCTCTTGTGTCATAGAATTCACCGTCGACATACCAAATAACTGTGTACTTTCTTGCAGTTGCTGTGAACTCTGCAACGTATGTGATATCACCTGTGACAGCACTTATAACGGGTGACCAGCCTGAGAATGTGAACTGCTTTTCTGCTGTTGCTTCCTGAGTGGGAACACCGTACTTGTCTGTATCGTAAACGGGTGTTTCGTCATACTTCCATGTTTCTTTGATATCACCTGCGGGAGTTGACCAAGTGATTGTGTAGCTCTTTGCTTCGTATGTAACAACGATTGTTACATTTTCTGTGGGCATTACTTCGGGAATTGCATAAACAGCATCGTAACCTGTCTTATTTGCAATTGCAGGAATGTATGTAATTGCTGCACCGTTAGCAACTGAATCTGTATCAATAACAGTGCCGTCTTCATACTGCCATGTTACTGTGTACTTTCTTGCTGATTCTGTGTAAACAGCTGTATAAACTTCATCACCTGTAACAGTTGTGATTTCTTTATCCCAACCGACAAATGTAAAGTCTGTTGTTGCTGTTGAGGGTTTATATGTAACACCAGTAAACTTGGGTGTTGTGCCATACTGGAAGATTGTTGCGTAAACTTCATCGCCTACATTCCAAGTGATTGTGTAATCATTGGGTGTGTACTCTACATTGACGGTTACATCTGTTGCAGGCATTGTAGCAGGAACGTTCTTCCATACACCTGTGTGACCTGTTTTATCAGGTACTGCAGGAATGTTTGAAACTGCGCTGCCGAAAGCAATCTTTTCTGTGTGAACAACATCGCCGTCAGCTTTCCATGTGATTGTGTATACGTTAGCAGTCTTTGAATATACTGCATAGTAAGCGAGGTCTGTTTCACCTGCTACGGGGTAACCTGAAATGAGGTCACCACCGGGTGTTGTTGACCAACCTTCAAATGTGTATGTGTATTCAGCATCAGCGGGTTTTACGGGATCTTCTCTGTCGTAATCGATCTGTTCACCGTTTTCAAAACCGAGCTGATAGCTTGCGCCGTCTGTTGTGCCGTCAAGGTACCATGTTACAAGAGCACCCTTAACATACTTAGCAACGATTGTCACATCGTTTGCAGGCATTGTTGTGGGGATACCCTGCCATGCGCCTACTGAACCGATCTTTTCGGGAACATCGGGAATTACAGTAATAGCTGAACCGAAAGCGAGTTTATAGCTCATTACAGTTTCATCGTCTGCAACGAATGTGATTGTGTATTCCTGAGGAACTGCTGTGAATTCAGCAACATATGTTGCTTCACCTGATACGGGAACGATTGCAGGAGTCCAGCCCTTGAATACATATGAATACTCAGCAGTTGCTGCCTTTTCGGGTGTTTCGCCTGTGTATGTGGGAAGAGAGTCATAATCAACCATATCTGTGCCGATTACTACACCTTCAACTTCCCAGTTGATAGCGTATTTTATGGGAGTGTATACAGCCTTGATTGTGAGATTACCTGCAGGCATTGTTGTGATACCTTCGTAATTCCATTCTACTGTATAACCTGTCTTTTCGGGAACATCAACGTCTTTGGGAACTGTTTCACCGTATGCAACACCTGTTGAATATACGGTATTGCCTTCACCGTCTACCCAAGTTACTGTGTAAACCTTGGGAGTCTTTTCAAAAACAGCTGTGTAAGTTGCTTCACCTGTAACAACACTTATTGCAGGAGACCAGCTCTTGAATACATATGTGTAGTAAGGATCTGTAACAACAGGATCTTCGATTGTGGGAACAGTGTTGAACTTGTGCATTGTCTTTTTTTCTGTTCCGTTGATGATCCAAGTGATTTCATATTCGTTAACTGTGTAGTTAGCCTTGAGTGTTACGTTGCCCCAGTTACCTGTTCCGAGATTAAGAGCATCAGCATTGTACTGAGTATTTCTTACCCATGAACCTGTTGTAGCCTGAAGATACATCCAGTATGCGAATGTATTACCAGTCTTTGTTGTAACGGGAAGAACGAGTTCATCTTCTATTGTATATGTTATAGAAGCGAGATCATCACCATAGTTTTCGTCAAATGTGATTGTGTATTCAACAACTTCCCAATGTGCATAGTATGTTGTTGAACCTTCGATGTTATAGATTGTATCAGCCGTTACTTCTTCACCGTCAGCTGTGAACCAGCCAAGGAATGTGTAACCGTTTCTTGTTGCAACGGGAAGAGCTTCGTTGTAGTTAAGAGGCTGATTGAATGTTACTGTGATTGTTGATTTGTTAACACTTGCAGAACCTACACCTGCATTGTCATTAAGATCAAATGAAGCTGTGTATTCTTTTGCTGCCCATACAGCCTTGAGTGTAACATTGCCGTACTTACCTACTGCGCTGTCACCGGGGTTATATTTTGTACCCTTTACCCAGTTACCTGAGTTTTCAGCAACTTCCCAATGGCTGAACCAGAAACCTTCAAGTTCACCGCCTGCGGGGATAGTACCGTTTTCAATTGTATATGTAACATCTGCAACTTCGCTGCCGCCGTTGGAGTCTGTTATAATAGTATATGTAACGGGAGACCATACAGCATACCATGTTGAATCCTCTGCCCATGAGTAAACTGTGTCTTCTGTATACTTTGAACCGCCTACTGTTGTGCTGTGCCAGCCTTTGAACTCATAACCGTCAAGAGTGGGAACGGGAAGAGTACCTACTGCTGTGTCATAATATGCTGTGATTGAATCTGCTGAGCATGAAGGATCAGTAACAGCACCTGCGGGCTTATTGAGGTCAAGATTAATAACATAACCGTTTGATGTCCATACTGCTTTAAGAGTAATGTTTCCGTTTTTGCCTGTAAAGGTTGTTCCGGGAACAAGTCTTGTCTGTGCTGTCCAGTTACCGCTGTCAGCAACAACTTCCCAATGGCTGAATGAATAACCTGTTCTTGTGGGAGCTGCGGGTACAGTACCTGCCTCAACAGTATATGTGGAATCTTCAACTGTTGTACCGCCGTTTTCATCAACTGTGATTGTGTAAACAGTGGGAGTCCAGTTTGCCTTAAGAGTTACATTACCGTATTTACCTGAGAAATCTGCATTTGCATCATAGGTATCACCTACAGTCCAGTTACCTGATGCTGTTACGACTTCCCAATTAACAAAATCATAATTTGCCTTTGTTGTTGAGGGCATTGTGCCGCTTTCAACGTCAAACTGCTTGTTAGCAACAGCATTACCGCCGTTTGCATCAACAGTCATTGTATATTTGATAGGAGTCCATTTTGAGAAAATAGTGTGAACGGGAGCATACTGTACAATAGAACTATTGTTAACTTCTGTACCGTCTGCAAGAACCCAGCTTACGAAATTGTATGCTGTTCTTGTGGGAGTGGGAAGATTGCCGTATGTATTGTAAGGAGCTTCATACTTAACTTTCTGTGAATTATGTACAGAAAGTGTTTTGTCACCTAATGAAGCATCAAATACTCTGATGCTGTTAACCTGCACAACTGAAACAGAGCCGTTTGCATCAACTCTTATCTGACCTTTTACTGCGCCTGAAGGAGCTGTGAAAGTTCTTGATGCAACACCTGCACCGCTTGAGCTGAATCTGTTTGTTGAATCACTGAAATCAACATGATTACCGTTTGCATCGCAGAAGAAGAAATATACATCCCAGTCTGCACCGATGATATCGATATCAACATAATAGCTCTTGCCGGGAGTAACTTCAAAATAGGGTGATGATGATGAACCTTCGTCTACACCTTCATTTGATGTAATGCAGAAACCTGTATCGCCTACAGCAACAATAGATGCGTTGTTAGCCGATGTCATATTCCAGCTTTCAATATCAATAAGGTTATCGAATAAAACTTTACCTTCATTACCGTCTTTACTGAACTGAGCAGTATAAACAGTATCTGAATTTACTGCACCAACAGCGGGAGACCAGCCTGAGAATGTGTAGATGTACTTTTCATCAGCAGGTCTTGTGGGAGTTGCACCTGCGAAAGAAGGTGTTGTGCCGGGTTCAACGTAATCTGTTGCAAGAACTGTGCCGTCATAGTTTTTCCATACAACAACATTTGCTTTTACAAGTGAAAAGTTGTTCCAAGCTGTAACAGCAGCCTTTGCATTTGTATCATAAGTGCTTACACCTGTTGCAACATTTGATGCATAGTTAATGCTGTTGGGGTTAGCAGCAAGAAGATTTTTTGCAACTGTTTTGAACTGTTCTATTGAAGCGGGAGTATAACCGTTGGGGTTTGCAACAATCTGCTTATATACACCGATTGCAGCATAAACAGCTTCATTCCAGGGTTTTACGTTGATAACATAAACAGAAGTATTTGCTGTACCAAGATCAACAATAGTATCGCCCTTGTAACCGGTAGCATCACAGCCTTCGTTCGCTTTCTGGCTGACATGAGTTTTGAAAGACGGTGTGATTGTTGTCAAATATGTGTTATTGTCCATTGAACCTGTGTACTTGATGAGGTTTGCCATCCAGTACCATTCAGCTTCACTACCGTCATAATAAGAGCTTTCATCATTGCCGCCGTCAACATTTGTAGTACCGCAAACCTTATTGTCACCATAATAAGGATCAAGGAACTGAGGATTTGTTGAGCCGCCTGTAACACCGTACCAGTTTGAGTTGACAAAACTGAGGTTTGTTGCATATATTGATGTTGCCCAATGAAAAACATGACAATTGGCATATGCATCTTTACGGATTGAAACACCGAACTGAGGTGTTGTTGTACCGTCATACATAAGAACTGTACTGGGATAGAAAACACCGAATGACTCAAGAGCATTGTCATCCGCAAGCTTGTAATTAGATACACCTACAACCTGCTGTGCTGCACCTGAATAAACAACATTCTTATACAATGATGCTGCATCACTCTCTGTCTTTGTATCAGCAGAAAAGTATTTACCGTATGTTGTTTCAATTGTAGCTGAACCTGAAGCAGCACCGACATATGATTCAAAAGCAGCAATATCACTTGCTGAATAATCAGATGCGCTGAGAGCATTAGCCATACTCTCTTCAGGAGCAACATACACCCAACATGATAATATCATCATCATTGCAAGGCATAATGCAAAAGCCTTTTTTGATGCTGACATACATGTTCGCAACATTCTTTTTGACATTCGAATAACCACGTTTCGCATAAATGTCATCTCCATTTACTAAAATATTTGTGAATTTATATACAGAAACCCACTATTATTCATTGGAATTATAGCATAAAATATCAACAATTTCAATATTTATATATTTTTTCTTAATAAGAGACATGTAAAAAATTATTTAATTATAATGTGAAAAATGCACAAATCAGAACTTGTCGGTGTCTTTGCACAAATTAAAATCAAATGTGTAGGGACCGATCCCCTGATCGGTCCGTCCCGAGCTGACATCAGACTTTACGGACCGATGTGGGCATCGGTCCCTACATTCGGTTTATTCAAACATTCCGATAAATTATTGTTTTCTGTTGACTGAAAATTTGTGATGTGGTAAAATGATTAACTGTAAAAATTTTTCTAAGGAGAAAAAGTATGTTAAAGTTCATTATTGCGTTTTTTGCAGGCAAATGTGCAAAAATACTTTTGAAATTGCTCGGCAAAAGAGCTACTCACTTCCCCGGCAAGCTTGCGCTGAGAATCTGCCCCGATTTCCTTAAATACATCGGAAAACCCGAAAAAATCATCTGCGTTACAGGAACAAACGGAAAAACAAGCACCTGCAATATGATTGAAGACTCTCTCCGTCAGGACGGACTGAAAATTCTTGACAACAGTTTTGGCTCAAACACTCTTCCCGGCATATGTGCAACTTTCATTGACGGTGTCAATCTTTTCAACAAACCCGTATGCGATATGTGTGTGCTTGAAGTTGACGAAAGAAGCTCTCTTCACATTTACAAGCACGTTACCCCCACATATTTCATCTGCACAAATCTCTTCCGTGACTCAGTTATGAGAAATGCTCACACAGAATTCATTTTCTCTATGATAAATGACTATCTCCCCTCTTCCACAAAGCTTATTCTCAACGGTGACGATGTTATAAGTTCAAGACTCGGCAAAGGTGCAAACGAAAGCCGTATCTTTTTCAGCGTGGACAAGCTCGAGGGTGAAAAGACTGAGGACCACAATATCATAAACGACGGCAGAGCCTGTCCCGAATGCGGTGCAAAGATGATTTTTGACTTCAAACGTTATCATCACATCGGCAAAGCACATTGTTCAAAGTGCGATATGACTTCTCCCGACTGCGATTACACAGTAAAGGCAATTGACGAAAAGAATATGACAATGACAGTTGCATCTGCAAAGGGTGAATTTGCATTCCCCATGATAAATGAAGCAGTTTTCAACGTTTACAACGAAGTTGCGGTTATTTCTCTTCTTTCAGAAATTGGCTATACTCCTGAAAAAATCGCATCTTTTATGAAAAATCTTCATATCACATCAACACGCTATAACGAAACTCAGGCGGGTGATGTAAAGGTTATCTGCACAATGCTCAAGGGTTACAATCCCATCGCCTGCTCAAGAAACTGCCACACAGCAGTTGTACGTGAAGGCAGAAAAGCTGTTATGTTTATGGTTGATGATATCCACAACGAACAGGATGACTCGGAAAGTATCACATGGCATTATGAAGCTGACTATGAAGCTCTGAATGATGAATCAATCACACACATTTTCGCTTCAGGTCCCCGTTCACTTGACGTGAAGTACAGACTTCTTCTTGCAGGTATTCCCGAAGAAAAAATCACCGTGGGCAGAAACGAAAACGAAGTTATTGAAAAAATGACTCTCGAAAACACAGATACACTCCTTATATTCTACGATATGCACCGTTATGACAAGCTTGAAAAAGAAGTAAAACCTGCTATCGTTGCAAAATTCGGCAAGGAGGTAAAATAACAATGAAAATTGAAATTCTTTATAACGATTATCTCATTTTCGGTGACGGTGCAAACGTTGATTACATTGTAAAATGCCTCCCCGATGCGGAAGTGATTTATACTTCAATTCACGATACTCCTTATTTTGCAGACAACGAGCCTGACCTTATCTATATGGGCGCAATGAGTGAAAATAATCAGGAAAGAGCTATCAAAGCCCTTATGCCCTACAAAGACAGACTCGCAGAGCTTATTGAAAAAGGTGCACACATACTCTTCACTTCAACATCCTGCGATGTGCTCGGCAAATACATCATTGACGGTGACAGAAAAATTGAATGCCTCGGACTTTTTGACTTCACAGTAGAAAGAAAAATGCTCAAGCGTTTCAATGCTATGACTCTGGGCAACTACAACGGCATTGAAATGATGGGATTCAAGAGTCAGTTTGGTGTTGCAACCCCCTCTGCAGAGTGCAACGAATTTTTCTTTGACGTAACAAGAGGTTCAGGACTTTATAAAGATTTCGAAAAAGAAGGTTTCAAGCGAAATAATCTCATTGCAACATACATCATCGGACCATTCCTTGTGGTAAATCCCCTTTTCACAAAGAAGTGGCTCAGCGAAGTTGCAAAAGAAGAAATCACTCTCCCCTTTGAAGATGTGGCTATGGAATGCTATAAATTAAGACTTGCCGAATTCAAAGACGAAAACAGAAAGATTGAATAAACAAAAACAGGTACGGTGCCCCGTACCTGTTTCGTTTTATAAACAATAATTTATCGAACAATTCACAATACAAAATGTATAATGCACAATTAATTGTTTTGCACAATCCCTGTAGGGACCGATCCCCTGATCGGTCCGTAAAGTCTGATGTCAGCTCGGGACGGAACGATGTCGGGCTGTTCCCTACACTGACGATATAAACAGGTTTGATTATAAAATGGGTTAAAGGGCGAAGCCCTTTCCGAAATTACGAATTACGCATTACGAATTACGAATTGAAACAATAATTTAGCTCCGCTAAATTATTGCTTATACTTCTCCGCCTGGAGGTTGAACATATAGGCATATTTGCCGTCCAGAGCCATCAGCTCTTCGTGGGTGCCGCTTTCAATGATTGCGCCTTTCTCCATCATATAAATGCGGTCTGCATTGCGTGTTGTGGAAAGTCTGTGTGAAATAAACACAACTGTCTTGTCTGCCGCAGCCTCTGTCATAGACAGATTGAGTTCGTACTCA
Source organism: Acutalibacteraceae bacterium (assembly GCA_045639185.1). Lineage (GTDB taxonomy): Bacteria > Bacillota > Clostridia > Oscillospirales > Acutalibacteraceae > UBA1081. The sequence goes on along the minus strand of JAZUCO010000126.1, from coordinate 9,895 downwards.
GAAACGGGGTCAAGGTTTGCACTCGGCTCGTCAAGAATAACAAAGGGGCAACGCTTATAGAATGCTCTTGCTATGGCAACTTTCTGCTCTTCACCGCCTGAAAGACTCATACCGTCATCGCTGAATTCACGCAGAAGAACAGTTTCCGCCCCCTCGGGCAAAGGCTTTGAAAAACCTGCATTTTTCAGCGCTTCAAGGACTCTCGCTTCATCGTAATCAACCTGAAGAGCAACATTTTCACCCATTGTTGCACCGAAAATCTTGAAATCCTGAAAAACTGCCGCAAAACGGTTTCTGTGAGACGCAACAGTTTCGTCTTTGATGTTTCTGCCGCCTACAATAATCTCACCGTCAGAAACATCATAAAGTCTGAGAAGAAGATTTGTAAGTGTTGTCTTTCCTGCTCCGTTATAGCCGACAAGTGCAATTTTTTCACCGGGATTGATTGTCATATTGATATTTTTAAGCGTGGGAGAATCATTGCCGGGGTATGTGAAACTTACATTTTTAAGCTCAATTGTTTCGTTTTTATTTTCTGCAACGTGCGCACCGTCTTTGATGTTAAAGTCGGTTTTCAGGAATGTTCTGTATTTTTCAATCATCTTTGAACGCTCGGTGAAATTTCTGAGTGAATATACGGTGAGGAACAATACAGATGAACTGATTGACGCTGCACCGTTGAATGTTGCAACGAAATCACTTGCAGAAAGTGTTCCGACTTCGAGTGTCTGATAGCCTATATATGCAGTAAGCACAAGCATAAATCCGATTATCTGAACAACAACCGCCTGCAGAAAGAACCATCCGTCAATTTTTCTGACATAATGACGCTGAGTTTTGGTAATGTCATCTGCACTCTCACGGAATCTCTTGAAAAAGATACCTGAAACAGAATGCATACGCATTTCTCCTGCAAATTCGGGAAGATAAAAAAGTCGTGAAAAATAGTTAGCTTTTCTGTATTTTTCATTCATTTCTTCACGGCGTTTCATCTGCAGATTGCCGGTATGCTTGCCGATGGGAAGAAATGTGATAACAAAAAACATAATTATCACAAGGCACACAGGGTCAATGGTAAACATAATTGTACCGATTGATATAAATGCAATTATTTCCGACACATAGCCTCTAACAAGACCCAGAATATTGCGTATATTCTCGGCTGATGTTTCTATTGCAAGAATAAAATCACTGTAAAATGACGAATCATCATAACTTGCAAGGTCAAGAGATATTGCCTTTTCATAAAGTCTGGAATGAATTCCGAGATACATTTTTTCTCTTGCTCTGTGAGCAAAAAGCTCAAAGAACAATGCATTGCAAATATTTTCAATCGTTATTATTGCTACCATTATTATAAGAGCGATAATAATTTTGCGTATGCCGTCAGGTTTTCCGAGCTGATCGATGACATATTTTATACCGATTACGGAAATCAATCTGTCAGGAAGAGTTGTAAGAATATCGATTAAAATTTCACCGATAACAAGTCCGGGGGAAATTCTGAACATTATCTTAAGAAGGAAAAACACATTACTGATAACGCTATGCTGATTTTTTTCTTTCTTTTTAATCATCATTCTCCCCCTCTTCATCCTTGTAGTTTGAAGCCTGCATTGCAAACATTTCGGCATACACACCGTTTTTCTCCATCAGCTCACTATGACTGCCGTATTCGGCTACGGTACCGTTTTCGAAGACATAGATTCTGTCTGAAAGCACGGCACTGGAAAGTCTGTGAGAGATGTAAACAACCATTTTGCCCTGAGTTTCTTCAATCAGGCTTTCGTACATATTGTACTCTGCAATAGGGTCAAGAGCCGATGACGGTTCATCGAGCACCGCCAAATCAAAGGGATGCGCAAACATTCTTGCCGCTGCAACTTTTTGCTGTTCACCGCCTGAAAGTCCCGTTCCGTTATCATCAAATTCCCTTGTGAGAACAGTATCCGCACCCTTTTCAAAAGTTCGGATTTTATCGTAAACTCCGCTTTTTTTCAGAGCTGTTTCAACGTGAAGTTTATCCTCATCGTTTTCAACTTCACGGCAGAGGACATTTTCATTAACAGACAAAGCAAAAACTTTGTAGTCCTGAAAAACCGTACCGATTTTTTTTCTGAGCGAGTCGGCATCATATTCTTTCACATTGATTCCGTTATAGAGAATCTCCCCCTCATCGGGGTCATAAAAACGAAGTAAAAGCTTTACAAAAGTAGACTTTCCTGCTCCGTTTTTACCGACGATAGCAATTGTTTCGTCTTTATTTATTGTGAAAGAAACATTTTTAAGGGTAGGCTTTTTTGCCCCGGGATATGTAAAAGTAACGTTTCTGAACTCAATACTCTCAATTGTTTTTGCTTTTTTTGTACCGTTTTTCAGTCTGTTTTCATAAGCAAAAAATTCTCTGAGATTGCCGAAATAAAGCGAAACTCTTTGTATTTCGGTCAGATTACTGCTTATTCTTTCTATCATTGCTTTAAGGCTTGTTATTGCACTTATAAGAACTGCAAACTGAGCAACTGAAACAGTACCGTTCACAAAACCAGCAACGCCGTAAATCAGAGTACCTGCTATGGGGAAAATTTCACTGAAAAATCCGCCGAAAACATCAATAATTCCCGTTTTCCAGCCATATTTTTTTATAATGGCACGATTGCGTTCAACGGCTCTTACAAAACGTGTTTTCATAACATTGTAAATGCCTGAGGTTCTCATATCTTTGGCAAAATCCTTAAGAAAAACAACACGCTGAACATAGTCTTTTTTACGGTTATTTGATGTCATTTCCTTATCTTTTTTATACTCAAGTTTATTTCTGAAAGACTCAAGCATAATATACGGAATCATACCGATAAGGAAGATAAGAATTTTCGGATCAACAGAGCAGATATACGATGCAAGACTCGCACCGACACCTACAAAGGCAATCAGACTGCCGAGATACCACGACATTGAAAATGTCATATCGTTGTTGATAACATCTGTTGCACGTTTATAGTTATCATAAAACTTCGGATTTTCGTAGCATTCAACATCAACAGAACAGGCTTTACTGAATATTTTTTCATTCAGCAGTTTGTAAACTTTTTTATTTTCCGTTGAAGCAATATAATCACCTGCACAGTCGCAGAACTGTGCAAATGCACCGGCAACACAGAATATAATCAGTGTTTTCATAAAGCTTTCAAATGTGCCGCCCTCTGTTACAATATTCAGCATTTTATCAAGAAAATAAACATTTTTTATGTAGTTATCAAACAACCAGAATGCGAACACTGAAAGGGTAAATCCCGGCAAAAGAAACGGTGATGCTTTGAATATGACTTTTACCGCATAAACCGTATTTTTGATAACCGTTGAACGGGATTTTTTATTTTTGTCTTTTTTCATAATTATCCTTTCAAACAATAATTTATCTGCGATAAATTATTGTTTAAGTAAGAAGTAATAGGTAATAGTGAATAAGTGTGGAAGGGGCTTCGCCCTTTAACCCATTTTATAATAAAGCCTGTTTGTATCGTCAGTGTAGGGAACGATGCCCACATCGTTCCGCAAAGTCTTATGAAACTTCAGGACGGACCGATCAGGGGATCGGTCCCTACAGGTTTTGCTTAACAATTTTTGTAAATCCAACACCAAAGGTGTTCCGAAATTACGCATTGCGAATTACGAATTACGAATTGAAACAATAATTTAGCTCCGCTAAATTATTGTTTATACTTTTCCGCCTGAAGCTTAAACATATACGCATACTTTCCGTCAAGTGCCATAAGCTCCTCGTGGGTGCCCTGTTCAACAATTTCGCCTTTTTCGAGCATATAAATAACGTCTGCCATAACTGTTGTGGAAAGTCTGTGAGAAATAAAAATAACTGTTTTATTCTGTGCAGCTCTTGACATTGCCTCATTGAGTGCATATTCACTCATCGGGTCAAGGTTTGCAGATGGTTCATCAAGAATTGCAAATGAACAATTCTTATAGAATGTTCTTGAAATTGCAACTTTCTGAGCTTCACCGCCTGAGAGTGAAAGTCCTTCATCGTCAAATTCACGAAGAAGCACGGTATCAATGCCGTTTTTAAGCTCCTTGGAAAAACCGCCTTCGTCAAGTGCCGCAAGGACTTTTTCTTCATCGGGGTTGTCACTCATTGCAACATTTTCACCGACGGTTGCGCCAAAGAGTGAGAAATCCTGGAATACTGCCGCAAAATTCTCGTGATATGCTTTTATATCCCATTCTCTGATATCTCTGTCCCCTACCGTTATGCTGCCCTCGGTGACATCATAAAGTCTCAGAAGCAGATTTGTGAGAGTTGTTTTACCTGCACCGTTATAGCCTACAAGTGCTATTTTCTGATAAGGTTTTATTTCAAGATTGATATTTTTAAGAGTGGGTTTATCATTACCGGGATATGTGAATGAAACGTTATTGAGCTTGAGAGACTTTGGTTTTTCAAGTACTTCTTTATGGTTACCGCCTTTGATTTTTTCATCGGCACCCATAAATTTCTTGAATTTATTTACATAAAGTCCGTTTTCACGGAAACCGATTGCAAACCAAGATGTAAGGAAAAACATTCTGTCACCGATATTGATTGCACCGTTGAATGATGCCGCAAATTCACCCATTTCAAGCTCTTTGAGAACAATGGCTTTATAGCCGAGGAAAAGAGTTACACCGAGATAAAGAAGAATTGTGAAAGGGACGCTTTCGTGACAGAAGTACAGTTTCCACTGCTTCTTGAGGAACGGAGTGATTGTGAAAAGACGGTCTTTGATATTCTGATGATAACGTCTTTCTGTCATTTCACCTGCAGGGTTGAGTCTTATCTCTTTTGCATAATCCTGAAGATAGAAAACTCGCCAGAAATAGAGATTTTTTCTGTCAAGAGGTGTCATTGCCTCAGTCCTGTCCACATTGACTTTTGCAACAAGTCTGCCGAAAGGAAGCATAATAAGAATACACACAATAACAAAAATAAGACACATCGGATCAATTGATGCAACAATACCGGTAATTGTTGAAATTGCAACGATGTTTGTAAAAAGTGTAGTGGCATCGTGAATGATGGATTCGATTCTGTCACCCATTGTGTTCATTGAGAGAACAAAATCATTGTAGAATTTGGGATCATCATAAGAAGCAAGATCCATTCTTGCAGCTTTTTCATAAATCTGTTCATAGAGCTTTTTATGAAGCTTTTCTTTCTGCACAGGCATAAGAATTTCATAAAAAACCGTGTTACCCACATTACCCACAATAACAAGTCCTGCAAAAAGTCCGCAGGCAATGAAAACTCTGTAAATGTCTGCACCTGATGAAATAACATCGATTATGTATTTCAGCAGCACAACGTTGGAGAGCACCCAGGGAAGCTCTGTCATAAGGTCAAAGATGATTGTGAAAATAATGAGCAAAGGAGAATTTCTGAAAACAAATTTCATCATAAACAGATAGTTTCTGACTTTTTCTGCTCTCTGTGAAAGTTTTTCTTTATCAATTTTCATCTCCATCCTCCTCTCTGTAACCTGAAGCCTGAAGAGTGAACATTTCGCAATACTCTCCGCCTTTTGCCATAAGCTCCTGATGATTACCCGTCTCTGTGAGTCTGCCGCCACGGAAAACAAGAATTCTGTCTGCATTTGCGGCACTTGAAAGACGGTGTGAAATATAAAGGACTGTTTTGTCCTTTGTACCCTCTGCAAGTGCATCATACATTTTTGACTCAGCAACAGGGTCAAGGGCAGAAGAAGGCTCGTCAAGAACAGCCACATCAAAATTCTTTGCAAAAAGTCTTGCGATTGCAAGTTTCTGGGTTTCACCGCCTGAAAGTGAAGCACCTTCGTCATCAAATTCTTTTGTAAGAAGAGTATTCACACCCTCGGGAAGTGTTGAAATTTTATTCATAACACCGCTTTGTGTAAGAGCTTTTTCTGCCAGGGGAATATTGTTTTCATCAACCTCCTGCATAAGAACGTTTTCGGCAACGGACATTGCAAAAATGCGGTAATCCTGAAAAACGCTTGCAAAACGCTCTCTGTAGGAGTTAAGATTGTATTCTTTTATATTTCTGCCGTTATAAAGAATCTCACCCTCTGTAACATCATAAAGACGCATAAGAAGTTTTGAAAGAGTTGTTTTACCTGCACCGTTGTGACCGACAATGGCAACAGTTTCCCCCTTATTGATTCTGAAAGAAATATTTTTGAGTGTATCTTCTTTTTTGCCGTGGTAAGCAAATGAAACATTTCTGAATTCGAGTGATTCAAATTCTTCCGCATCTGCTCCGCCGTCAACAATCTGAGGCTCGTAAGCGAGGAATTCACGAAGACTCTGCACCCACAGACAATGCTTCTGCTGCATTGTGAAATAACGTGCAAAGTTATTGATTTTGTATCGGCACTGAAGAATTGCAGAAACAAGAACAGAGAAATCTGACACGGGAAGATTGCCCAATGAAGCAACACGGTAACAGCCGTAACCGAAACCGCCTGCAACGGGCACAACATCACCGAAAAGGTCACTGAGAATCTCAAGCACAGCAACTCGCATACCGTATTTTTTTATGAGTCTGATATTGTTTTCGATTGCACTTGCAAAACGTTTCTTGAGTACTGTGAAAATATCAGTTGTCTTGATTTCTTTTGCAAAATCCTTGAGAAGAACAGTTCTTCTGACATAATCTTTCTGTCTTTCGTAAGGAGTTGTTTCTTTTTCTTTTCTGAACTCTTCTTTATGCTTGAGCACCCTGAAAAATGTAACAAATACGGGACAGATTATGAAAATTATCATAAACGGGTCAATTGACACAAGGTAGCAGACCATTACAACAAGGCTGATAAGTGAGCCGATAACCCATGATGTCCCCTGCACGATTCTCTTGAAACCGCCTTTTTCAACAACCCATGTTGCACGATTATATCTGTCAAAGAAATCGGGATTTTCGTAACACGCAAGTTCAACCTGCTGTGCCTTTTTGAAAATCATATCGTTTATGTAACCTTCACACTTGATTTCAAAACGGATTTTTGCATAGAAATTCGTGAAATACCCCATCATATCAACAAAAACCTTACCGATAACCATAAGCACGATTTTTATGACAAGTTCTCTGAATGTGCCGTTACCCTCAATAACAGACAACGCTGTTTTGAGGAAGAAAACGCTGAAAACAAGAGAATAATATACGTTTTCGATAATATTGGAAACATAAAGACTTATCATTGCAAGGGGTGCGCTTTTAAGACCGCAACCGAGAATAAACAATGTATTTCTTAACACATAAGATTTCTCTTTTGGCGCTTTTTGCTTTTTAGCCATAATTTTCTCCTTCCGAAACATCAATAATGCATTGTGCATTAAAAAAATCCCCGACACACAGCCGGGGCAATATCCTCAAATTACGCAGAAACGGATAAATTGCACTTAGCTTCTTTTGTTTTTGCAGTATTCATATTCATCATTTTTATCCGCCTTCTATTAGTTGTTATTTATATAACAGACAGAGTGTATCACTATTGCAATAATAAGTCAACATAAAATATCCCTTTTTTACATTTTATTCAAAAAAAATTGACAGCAACCGAAATACGGTTGCTGCCGGATATTAAGAATTATCAGTCTATATTACTTGCAGTTGATGTTGAATGCACAAGTCCGTGAATCCATCTGACGATTGCTCCGATAAGGGGAATATCCTGGACTGATCTGAAGAAATCACAGAAGAAACATTCATTACTTTCTGTATAACCGCCGCCGTTGTGAACATGGCCTGCAACATAACGGTCAATATCCCACTGATTTCTGAAAGGAACTGCATCTACAGTTGCTTCGGGAAGATATTTCTTTGCAACCTTGAAAAGCTGACCTTCATAGAAATAACCGCTGTTTGTCTGCATTACTTCGCCCCATTTGTAAGCGATTGTTTCATATGAATCGTTATCAACATCAACAATAAATTCATCTGATGTGCTGCCGTAACAGAACCAGTCTGCCCATGCTGCCCAGCTGTTGTAGCCCTTGTATGTCCAGAGTGCCCAGCTTACATCGTTTGAGTTGTATGCATTGATAGCAAAATCGAGAGTTGCTTCATCACTTGTGGGGTGGAATTCACCTGCAAAGAAAGGCACATTGTAGTCACAAGCCCATGCTTCTGCAATTCTTGTTGTGTAGTTCGCATTTCTCTTGTCATACTGATGGAACTGATATACAACATTCTTCCAACCGTAATCATCGGGATCGGGAAGGTTTGCAGCACTCCATGTACCGATCATTGTGAGAACTCTGTCGGGGTCTTCTGCTCTGATTGCATCATAAGCCATATCATAGAATTCCCAGTAATACTGATGAACCTTGACACCGTAGTATTCACTCATGGGTTCGTTGAGAATATCAAACATAGCAATTGCGGGATCGCCTTTGAATCTCTTTGCAATAACTCTCCAGAGTTCTGTTGCCTGTTCACGGTACCAGTCCCCCTGTGCAGTCTGATCAAAGAAGTGCATATTTCCGCTTGTTCCGCAATGGTCACTATTGCTCTGACAACCGTTTACACCGTGCAGGTCAAGAATTGCATAAAGACCGTATTTACGGCACATTTCAACAGCCCATTCAAGTCTTGAAAGGTCGATTTCACCGTTTTCATCAAGAATCCATGTACCGTTGTCATCTGACTGGAAATTTCTGTACCAGAAAGGAATTCGGACACAGTTGAAGCCCATCTGAGCAATGTTGAGGAAGTCAGATTCAACAATCCAGTTGTCCTGATAGATATTGAGAAGCTCATAGGTCTTCTCTACACCGAAACGTTCTGTAAGCACATTGTAAGTGTAAGAGTCGCCTGTGTCATTGTTTGCAACGGGACACATCCAGTCTTCCATAATAAGCCATCCACCAAGGTTGAGTCCTTTAAGGAAAACTTCTTCGCCCTTTTTATTCACAAGTTTGTAGCCTTCTGTGTGAAGTGCATCTTCGTCATAAATTGCGATATTGTCTTCTGCAAAAGCACATACAGAAAGAACTGATGTTAAGGAAACCATCGCAATTACAAACGCAAGAAACGAACAGATTACTTTTTTCATAGCATATATAACCTCCGTTAAAATTCTACTTAAACATTATATATGAAAAATTTGGGAAAGTCCATAGTTAATTTAAAAGTTCATATAAGAATTTATCTTTCACTTGACAATTCATTAACAATGTTCTAAAATAAATAATCGTATTGTTATGTTTGGAGGTATAATCATGCTTAACACAGAAAAGACAATGGAAAAAATTGTTGCCCTTTGCAAAGGCAGAGGCTTTATTTTCGCAGGCAGTGATATCTACGGCGGTCTTGCAAATACTTGGGACTACGGCCCTCTCGGTGCAAGACTTAAGAATAATGTAAAAGACACCTGGAGAAAGAGATTCATTCAGGAAAGAAAGAACAGCTACGAAGTTGATGCAGATATCCTTATGCACCCCAGAGTCTGGGAAGCAAGCGGTCACGTTGCATCATTCTCAGACCCTCTTCTTGACTGTAAAGAATGTAAAATGCGTCACAGAGCTGACAACCTCATCGACGATTTCGATGAAAATGCTCACGCAGACGGTATGACAAAGGAAGAAATGTTCCAGTTCATCAAGGATCATTCAATTCCCTGCCCCAACTGCGGCAAGCACAATTTCACAGACATCAGAGAATTTAACCTTATGTTCCAGACATTCAGAGGCGTTACAAACAACAGCAAGAGCGTTATTTATCTCCGTCCCGAAAATGCGCAGGGTGAATACGTAAACTATCTCAACGTTCAGAGAACAATGAGAGCAAAGCTCCCCTTCAGCATCGGTCAGATCGGTAAGGCTTTCAGAAACGAAATCACACCCGGTAACTTCACATTCAGAACAATCG
>JAZUCO010000125.1:0-17905 GCA_045639185.1 Acutalibacteraceae bacterium | reverse complement strand
TATCGATGCTCTCGGCAACGGTATGCTTCCGTTTGCAACAATCCTTTATTTCTACACATTCCGTCTCAGCGGTCTGCCTTATTCACTCATTGTTGCACTTATTTCATTTGCAGGCACTCCGCCCGACCTTCTTTCACCTTATTTCCTCAAGAGATTTTCATATAAACAGATTATGATTTTCTATCAGCTCAGCCGTGCAATCGGTAACGCAATCATTGCTGTTGCAATGTGGACACTCGGTGATAACCTTGCACTCTGCGGCACAATCTGTATTATCGTCCTTTTCTTTATGGAAATGACAAAGACAGTTCCGACAACTGCAGGTCACGATATGGGTGTCAGAATCAACGATTATCAGATGTATATTTCAGGTGAAAGACTTGAAAGTTTTGGCGGTATTTTCGGTTGGTTCACAGGACCTATCACAACATTTATCGGTCTTATTATTCCTATCTTCCTTCTTAAATACGGTTTCAACAGTAACTGGGAAATTCTCTTCTTTGACGGTTCAAGAAGAAACATTGTTGTTATTCCTATTATTGTTGACACAATCGGATTCTTCCTTATGACTATTCCGTATCTCTTCTGGGATTATGACAACAAAAAACAGAATCTTGTTATGGAAGTTCTGAAACGACGTGCTGAAGTCACAGAAAAGAAAGCCGCAGAAGAAGGTAAATCGACTGCCGGCAGTTATAAAGGATAAGAGGTGATAAGTTCATGAGTAAAAAAGAGAAAAAAGAAAAGAAAGTAAGAGGTGAGGTTCTTCAGGAAGAAATTCATCTTGATATTCCTGAGGATGAAATATGGACTTATCAGATTGAAGGTCTTGCAGCACCGCATATCAACAAGCCTTATAAATACTATAATCTTAAAAAAGCAATTTTTGTAATCGTCATTATTATTGCTGTTTCACTTTCAATGTATTTCAGTATAATGGCACTTCAGAATGAAACATTTGAATATACTCAGCTTGAGAACGGTTATGAATTTACAAAATTCAGCAATACAGGTTATCTTTATGAGCTTGATATTGACTATGTTTCAAATGTTGAATACATTCCCGGTAATAATGATCCTGCAACAAATTTCAATGTTGTGAAAGATGAATCAAAACCAATAACATCAGTCAGACAGTTCACTCTCAACTGTGACGACAAAATCAGAACAATCAGGATAGGTGCAGATGTTGAATTTGTTGACGAAAAAGCATTTTATTCCTGTTGGGCATTGCAGAATATTGAAGTTGATGAAAATAATCCGAATTACTGCGATGTTGACGGTGTTCTTTACACAAAGGATATGACAGAAGTGCTCTGTTATCCCTGCGACCACGATGAATATCTCCGTCAGAAATACGGCTATGAAAAAGAACTTTATACTGATGAGATAACTCCTGAATATCAGAGAGATGTTCAGACTTATGTTGTACCTTCAACTGTAACAAGACTTGGTGTAATGTGTCTGAATTATGCAAATTTGAGAGAGATTTATCTTCCCGAAGGTCTTAAGACAATTGAAACTCTTGCTGTTTTCAAACTTCACGAAAGAAAGAATGAATGGGAAACAACACCCTCACTCAGCAATGTGTATACATATAAGAATGATAATGTAACTGATACTCATTTTACAGATGTAAAAGCTCTCGGCGAAATTTATCTTTCACTTCCCGAAGGTCTCGAATTTATCGGCTCTGACTCATTCAGCTATAATCAGAATCTTCAGTATGTTTATATTCCTTCAAGTGTAAAAGAAATCGGTCATCACGCATTCTGGGATACCTGCTACAAAAAAGATGGCGAAATCAAGGGCGTTTCAGTAATGAACGTTGCTGTAAGCGAAGACGATTTTTCTTCAAAAACAGTAGGCGATAACTGGATTCCTCAGTATGACTATATGCTTTTCAAAAAGAATATCGATATAAGATATTCTGCACAAAGAGAAGCTGTGAAGTAAATAAAACCAAATAAAAAAACCACCGTCAGGTGGTTTTTTTTGATATATCCATTAATTTTTTAAGTCTGTGATTTACTCCTGATCGTGAAAGCGGTTCTGTAAGACTTGCTCCAAGCTCAGAAAGTGACATTTCAGGATTGTCTAATCTGAGTAGTGCAAGTTCTTTAAGCTCTGGCGGAATGTCATCAAGCATTCCTTTTTCTTTAAGCTTTTCTATTGCATTAATCTGCTCTGCAGCGGCTTCACAGGTTTTTTTGATGTTTGCTTTGTCGCAATTCACTTTTCTGTTAACCTTGTTTCTTACATCCTTATAAATCTTTTCATTGATAAGTGCAAGAACAGACTGATGAGCACCCATAACCGTCAGAATGTCTTCTATATGTGAACTGTCTTTGAAATAAACAATATTTACACCGTTTCTGTCTGACTGCTTGGGAACAACGGGGAAGTCTTCAAAAGATTCTGCAAGGTCACGGCTTTTGCTCATAAAAGTTACGTCAAACTCAAGGTGATACTCTTTTTTAGGGTCGGTTATAATACCGCAAGAAAGGAAAACTCCTCTTAAAAAAGCACCAAAACAGCATTCTTCATTTTCAATATTTGATGTCAGAAGACGCATTGAACGTTCTTTTCCCGTGTAACCAAGTTCATTGAGAATATCGAGTCTGTCATCAATATCGTTCACTGATACAGTATATTTACCCGACTTTGAAATAACTTCATCAGGCTCAGTCTGAACAAGATATCTTATTGCGTTTTTGTATTTTTCAGCAACAAAATCATAGTCTGTCATCAGACTAATGTCGTCTGCACCGAAAGCTCTGCCAAAATAAAGCAAGCCGTAAGCTTCCGCACGCTGACAGCAATCATTTTCTGATTCAATTGTGCTGAGTTCTTTTTTTACATCTGATGAAAATGACATATCAAGGAATAATCTTCACTTCAGGCTCAAGTGTGACGCCTGTTTCTTTTTTGACTGTGTTTTTAATGTGTTCCATAAGCTCAAGTACGTCTGAAGCTGTGCCGCCGAATCTGTTTATAACAAAACCTGCATGTTTTTCACTTACCTGAGCACCGCCGATTGTGTAAGCTTTGAGTCCGCATTGCTCGATAAGTGCTCCTGCAAAATATCCTTCAGGACGCTTGAAAGTGCTTCCTGCGCTGGGGAATTCAATTGGCTGTTTGTCTTTACGTCTGCTCATAAGGTCATCCATAGCGGATTTGATTTCTGTTTTATCACCGTCTGAGAGTCTGAATTTTGCTGAAATGATGATGTTATCGGTATTTTCTGAAAAAAAGCTTTTTCTGTAGCCGAGATTCAGATTTTCTGCTTCCGTTTCAACAATATTGCCGTTTTTATCAATATGTGTAGCAGAAACGAGAACATCCTTCATTTCTCCGCCGTAAGCACCTGCATTCATAAATACAGCACCGCCTACTGTGCCGGGGATTCCGTATGCAAACTCAAGACCTGTAAGTGAATTTTCAAGCGCTGTAATGCAAAGCTTTGAAAGGGGAGTGCCTGCAGAACATTCAATGGTATCACCATTAACTGTGAGTTCGGGATCCATTGCAGTAGTCTTGATTACAACACCTTTGATTCCGCAGTCTCTTACAAGCAGATTGCTTCCGTTGCCCATAATGAAAAACGGGATATCATCGCATCTGCACTTGCAGATTACATCAGAAAGTGCTGTTTTATTCTTGGGAAATGCGATAATATCAGCATTGCCGCCGACCTTGAAGGAGGTCTGGCGGCTCATAGGTGAGTTTATAAGAATTTCACAATATTCTGATTTTATACTATCTGCAAAAGCTGATAAATCAATCATATAAAACTCTTTTCGTGTAAATTATTCAGTAAGGAGAGCAGCACCGATGATACCTGCATCGTTACCGAGCTCTGCACAGCAGATCTTTGTCTGCTTGTCAGCGTGAACGCTGTATCTCTGTGAAAAAATCATTTTTCTTACGGGACCGAGAAGGTTTTCTTTTTCATTGCCTACACCGCCGCCTACACAAAGAACTTCAGGCTGGAATGTATTAATGATGTTTGACATACCGCAAGCGAGGTATCCCATGTATTTTGCAACAACTGCCTTTGCTGTTGCGTCATCAGCTCTCATACCGTCAAATGCTGTTCTTCCGTCAACTTTTCTAATGTCACCGTCAACAAGATCCCACATCTTAGAGAAAGGATCTTTTATCATAGCATCTTTAGTCTGCTGGATAAGAGCAGTTGCTGATGAATAGCGTTCCCAACAGCCTTTTCTGCCGCAGTTGCACTGCTCACCGTCATAAACGATAACTGTGTGACCCATTTCACCTGCCGCATAGTTAACGCCTGTAACAAGCTTGCCGTCAACAACAATACCGCTGCCTACGCCTGTGCCGAGTGTGATTGCAATGAAGTCTTTTGCGCCTTTACCTGCACCTGCAACAGCTTCACCGAGAGCTGCACAGTTAGCATCGTTATCAAAATAAATATTCTTGCAACCTGTTCTTTCTTTAAGAAGTGCATAAGCGGGAACATTGTCAAAAGCAAGGTTGTTTGCAAATTCAATAATACCCTTAGCTTTATTCACTGAGCCGGGAGTACCGACACCGATTGATTCGATATCATCCATTGTAAGACCTGCTGAGTAGAGAGCATCTTTAACTGTCTTTGCAATATCGTCAAAGATTTCTTCTGCAGGGCGAGGAGCATTTGTCTTTTCCTTAGCTCTTGCGATAATTTTGTTGTTTTCATCTACAACGGCTGATACGATATTTGTACCGCCGAGATCAACACCGATTCTGTACATTGTATTGTCCTCCTGAAATTAAATATATTCTGTTTCGTCGTGGTTATTATCCCAGACTTCAATTTCCTGTTTAATGGGTTCAAATCCGTCCATTCCGAGACTCTGCATAAGTTCCTGAGCAGCAACATAACCCATCTTTTTCTGTCTGTTTGCAATAGCTGCAGTTTCGATGATTACTGAAAGGTTACGACCGGGTGTAACGGGAACAACAGTAACAGGGACAGGAACACCCATAATATTGATAAAGTTTTCTTCAAGACCCATTCTGTCATATACCTTTGCGGAATCCCAGGGTTCAAGTCTTATTACCATATCAATTTTTTCTGAAAGCTTAACCGATTCAAGACCAAATAGTCTTCTCGCATTGATAATGCCTACGCCTCTTACTTCAATGAAGTGACGGATATTATCGGGAGCCTGACCTACAACTGTTCTTGAAGAAACTTTTCTGATTTCAACAGCATCATCAGCAATAAGTCGATGACCTCTTTTTATAAGTTCAACAGCAGTTTCACTCTTACCGACACCGCTGTCACCGACGATCAGAACACCCTCACCGAGTACTTCAACAAGAACACCGTGACGGGTGATTCTGTCTGCAAGTTCAATTCCGAGATAAGCGATAATAGATGCCATATTTGCTGATGTATCATCAGGCGTTCTGAGAACAGGTACTTCATATTTTTCTGCTTTTTCAAGGAATCCGGGAACGGGATCAAGATTTCTTGTAATAATTACGGCTGCCGGACGTGTTGAAAAATATCTTTCAAGACAATTTTCACGTTTGCTTACAGATAAACTGTTGAGATAGCTGTGTTCTGTAAAACCGATAAGCTGAATTCTTTCAGGGTCAAAATAATCTTCGTAACCTGTAAGAATCAGACCGGGACGTGTGATATCTTTGGAAGAAATATAAATATCGGCAGGTGGTTTAGGAGAGTAAAGAACCTCATAACCATTGTTGTTTATGATTTTTTCAAGTGCTACTGAATATTTCATACCAACAAAGTAACCTCCTTTATATATAATCATTATATATTATACTTATATTTTATTACATTTCAATAGCTGAGACAAAAATTAATAAAAAAACGGGCAGATTTTCTGCCCGTAAAAGGTTGTAATTACTGAGGAATGTAAACATCTTCTGATGTCAGGTTGCCTTGAGAATCAAAATGTCTTGATGCAACAAGTTCATTATTATCATTATATTCCATTGTGTAGTAATCGAGAAGATTGTCATCGCTGTCGAAATTACGCTCAGAAGTGATTAATCCTGCATCGTTGTACTCGAAAGCTGTATATTTTTTGAGTGTAGAATCTGCACTGTATGCGGAATATTTAACATTCTGATTTTTATTATTGTATTCATAGCAGTAATATTCTGTTAGATTGTTATTTTTGTCGAAAATCTCAATTTTTGCAAGAAGTTCAATATCATTGTAAGAATAAGCTGATGAATTCAGAACATTATCATTGGCATCATATGTAGTAGAAGTCTTGTTTTTTCCGTCTTCGTATACATTGACAGTTTTTTTCTCAAGATTATCTTCAGAATCATAAAGATATGATTCAACAGACGCTGTAATTCCCTGAGGTGAAAGATTTTCTTTCTGAATAAGCTTGTCTGTTTCAGAGTAGGTCATCAGAGAATGAGCAATATTCTCTGTTTCTGTCCAAACAAAATTTTCAACAAGATTGCCGTCAGAATTATAGTAGTTGATGTTAAGATTTCCGTCAGAATCTGTTTCTGTTTTTGTAATGAGATTACCCTGAGTCACAGGTATTGATTTGTCGATAGCAGCAATCACTCTGTCTGTGTCATCTGTTGTGGGTTCTTCAGTATTAGTCTTTGAACATGATGCAAGAAGAAATGTCAAAACAACTGATGATATAAGAAGTGCAGCAATTGTTCTTACCAAAAAATATCACCTCGGATAGAAAATTAAAGGAGTGCAGCAGCAGACTTGTCAATGAAGATATGAACGTTATCATGCTTCTGAAGGATAGAGGCGGGACAAGAGGGAGAAACTTCTCCCTTGATCATATCGTGGATAGCCTGAGCTTTTGCATCGCCTTCAGCAATAAGAATGATTTCCTTTGCGTTGATGATTGACTGAACACCCATTGTGATAGCATATCTGGGAACATCTTCTTCATTGTCAAAGTAAATTTTGTTAGCTTCAATTGTGCTGTCTGTAAGTTTTACTTTATATGTACCTGCAGTGAATTCATCCGCCGGTTCATTGAATCCGATATGACCGTTTCTGCCGATACCGAGCACCTGAATGTCAACACCGCCTGCAGCTTTGATTGATTCATCGTATGCTGCACAATATTCTTCAGCATTTTCGGGGTTACCGTCGGGAACGTGAACGTTTTCTTCCTTTATATCAATGTGGTTGAAAAGGTTTTCGTGCATAAATGTGTAGTAGCTGTTTCTGTCTGTTGCAGGGATAGAGCAGTATTCATCAAGATTGAATGTCTTTACATCCTTGAATGAAACTTCGCCCGCATTGTATGCAGCAATAATCTTTTTATATGTAGCAACAGGAGATGCACCGGTTGCAAGACCAAGAATTGCAGAGGGATTGCTCTTTACTTTATTGAGAATGATTTCAGATGCAGCATCTGCGATTTCCTGAGTGTTGTTAAAAATTCTGATATCCATATTGTCCAACTCCATATTATAAATATTTAATAAATTTTACCATAGTAAGTTGAGTTTTTCAATAATAAATTTCATATTTCAGATTATTATTTCTTGTTTTGCTTTATAATTTCTTGAAAATTTTTTGTTTGACAAGAAAAATTATTAAAATTGGTAAAATTTGCAAATTTCTATTGACAATAAATGGCAATTCTGATATTATATGGTAGGATTTGGTAATTAGGAAAGAAATTGTAAAAAATATCAAAAAACGATCAGATAAAGATCGAAGCAAGAAAGGAACAGTAAAAATGACAAATCAGATTAAAGTTCTTCTGTCGCAGGACAGAAATGAATTCGGTACAGCTTGTGTAAAAGCTTTGGAAAATCAGGGATTGAATGTTTTGATGACAGCAAAAGACGGAAATCAGGTATTGACCGCCATAGATAAATATCTTCCTGATGTGGTTATAATGGAAGCATTTATGCCTTCTGTCGATGCTCTCGGTGTACTTGACAGAATATCTTCATTGCAGTATCATAAGAAACCGGTTTTCTGCATTTTGTCGGGAGTATCAAATTCTGAGTTTGAGCATCAGATTCTCTCTGCAGGTGCTGATTATTATTTCATTAAACCGGTTGATGCGGAAGTTATTGCAGAAAGAGTAAAGTTTCTACTTACTGTTAACAGTAGAAGTCAGAATTCCTCAAAAGATTTTATCGAAAATAACTCTGACCTTGAAGTTGTTGTTTCAGATATAATGCATCAGATTGGTGTGCCTGCTCATATCAAAGGATATCAGTATCTCAGAGCCGCTATAATTCTTTCAATAAACAATACGGAAATGATGAATTCTGTTACAAAAATGCTTTATCCCACAGTTGCCAAAAAGTTTTCAACTACTGCTTCAAGAGTAGAAAGAGCAATACGCCACGCTATAGAAGTTGCATGGGACAGAGGTGATGTTGACGTGCTCAGCTCCTATTTCGGGTATACAATCCAAAATACACGTGGAAAACCAACAAACAGCGAATTTATTGCAATGATAAGTGATAAACTCAGACTAAAACTCAAAATTTCATAAATCAATAACAGAAGCGACTTCTCGCTTCTGTTATTTTTATGTTGAAATGTCGGAGAATTTGTAATAATATATCTTCAGAGGTGATATATATGAAACTTATTGATTTCAGAAAAACTGACCTGGCTGAAGGCTTTTGGCGAAGTAAAACAGACCTTGTAAGTGAAGTCAGCGTTTTTAATGTTTATAAGAGATTTAAGGAAACAGGCAGATTTGATGCACTCGGTTGCAACTGGAAAAAAGGCGATGAAAATGAACCTCATATTTTCTGGGATTCCGACGTTGCAAAATGGATTGAAAGCGTAGCATTTATTCTTGAGAAAAAAGACGACAAAGAACTTGAAAAATATGCTGATGAAGCAATTGATATGATTGCTGAAAATCAGGAAGAATGCGGTTATTTCAATTCATGCTATCAGGTGCACGATAAGAAACGTTGGACAGACAGAACAGACCATGAGCTTTACTGTGCAGGTCATATGCTTGAGGCTGCTGTTGCATATTTCAGAGCAACGGGCAAAAGAAAGCTTCTTGATGTAATGGAGAAGTATCTTGATTATATAAGACACATTTTTATTGAAGAAAAATCTGCATCTTTCATAACTCCGGGACACGAAGAGATTGAACTTGCGCTTATAAAACTTTATGAGCTTACAGGTGATAAAAAATACCTTGATATGTGTGCATTTTTTGTTGACAACAGAGGAAATGATACCGATGTTGAATATAATGGTGTTGCTCACAAATATTCACAGAGTCATCTTCCCGTCAGAGATCAGAAAACAGCCGAAGGACATTGTGTAAGAGCTTGTTATCTTTATTCGGCAATGGCAGACCTTGCACGTTATACAGGTGATAAGGAGCTTATTGACAGTTGTAAGGCTATTTTTACAGACATAGCAGAAAGAAAAATGTATATCACGGGCGGAATCGGCTCTGCAGGCAGGGGAGAGGCATTTACAATTCCTTATGATCTCCCTGATCTTACTGCATATTCAGAAAGCTGTGCTGCATTGTCTCTTGCATGGTTTGCTCAGAGAATGCTTCTTCTTGAAAATGATTCTGTATACGCTGATGTTATTGAAAGAGTGCTTTATAATAATGCACTTTCATCAATTTCTCTTGACGGTAAAGCTTTTTTCTATGTTAACCCTCTTGCAATAAGAACACATCTTCTTAACAGAAACACTTCTCAGGAAGACACAAGAGAATGGCTGCCCGGCACACAGCGAAAGGAAGTTTTTGATTGTTCTTGTTGTCCTCCCAATATAACAAGATTTATTGCTTCAATTGCTGATTTTATGTATACTTGTGATGATGACACATTGTTTGTTCATCAGTATATGTCAGGCACAACGAAAACAGATAATTTAACGGTTATTCAGAAAACAGGATATCCGAATAACGGTAATGTTGAGCTTACTGTAAACGGAATAAACAAAGTTGCTGTGCGTATTCCTTCCTGGTGTGATAAGTATGAGATTACCGTCAACGGAAAATCAATCAGTACTGATACAGAAAAAGGTTATGTTTATATCGATAACTGTGACGGTGCTGTAATTACTCTTAATATGGATATGACACCGTTTGTTGTATATCCCACATCAAAAATCCGTGACTGCATCGGCAGAGTTGCCGTACAGAGAGGCCCTGTTGTTTACTGTGCTGAAGGTGTAAAAAATGATTTCAATATAATGACTTTCAGACTTGACAGTAAAACTGTGTTTACAGAAGAATACTGTGAAAAGTGCGGACAGAATGTTATCATTGCAAAGGGCAGAATCCCTGTTGAATCAGATTCTCTTTATTCAAGAAACAGAGAAGAAACAGTTGAGGCTGTAATCAGACTTACACCTTACTATGCTTTTGCAAATCATGGTGAAAGCGATATGGAAGTGTTTATGTATTATTTTTGATTTATATTTTTTGTAAAAATGTTGAAAATCACGAAACGTTGTGATATAATACTTCTGCATTTTATTAAATAATTCATACGGAGGTAAGAATTAAAATGGCAAAGAAAATTATTTCAGTTATCATCGCTTGTATTCTTGCTGTCAGCACACTCAGCTGCGTAGCTTTCGCAAAAACAAGTGAAGAGGCAGACACACATCTTCAGTTTAATGAAAACGGTGAATTCAAGATTCTTCAGATTGCAGATATGCAGGATGGTTTCCCCATGAAGTTAATCACAAAGAATCTTATCAAGAAAGCTATTGAAACAGAAAATCCTGATCTTATTGTGCTTTCAGGTGACAATATCAACACAACAGCAGGTGAGTCACTTACTTACGCATCAGCAATCAATGAATTTATGAGTATTTTTGAGAGCTACGGTGTACCCGTTGCTGCTGTTTTCGGTAACCACGACGCTGAAGGTAAGAACACAAGAGCTCAGCAGATGGAAGTTTATGAAAAATATGATTGCTTTGTTGGTTGCGCAGGCGAAGATATGGGCAACTACACTTGCGGTACATATTATGTTCCCGTATATTCATCAACAGATGCCGATGAAATGCTTTTCAATATCTGGATGATTGACTCAGGTGACTACAACAAGGAAAATGATCTTGGCGGTTACGCAGCAGTTACTAAGTCACAGCTTGACTGGTACGTAAAAGCTGAAGCTGAACTTGCTGCAGCAAACGGCGGCGAAGTTGTTCCTTCAGTTGTATTCCAGCACATCGTAGTGCCTGAAATTTTCGATGCACTTGAACCTGCAGACGCAGAAACAGCAGAATGCTCAAGCGGTGACAAGTATTATAAGCTTCCCGAAGGCGCAAACGGTATTGTTCCCGAATATCCCTGTCCTCCTTACTACAACAACGGCGAGTTTGATGCATTCCACGATAACGGTAATGTTCTCGGCATGTTCTTCGGTCACGACCACTATAATACATACGAGGTTGAATACAAGGGTATTATGCTTTGTAACACTCCCGGTGCAGGTTTTGCATCATACAACGGTATTAATAACGGTGTAAGAACAATCACTATCAACGAAAATGATCTTACAACTTTTGAAACAGACGTTGTTACATATGTTGAACTTTTTGAAGGCGATGATGCAGGAATGGCTCTTTTTGAACTTGTTTCTGATTCAACAGATACATGGACAAAAATTGTTGCTTTCTTCAAGTATATTGTTTTCTCAGTAAAAAATTATCTTCCTTTCTGATTTTGATAATTTATTGAATTTGTATAAAAAGGTCCGTATTTTCTGCGGACCTTTTTTTATTTTAACGAGTTGTTTTTATTGATTATAATAATATAAATATGTTATAATTCTATCATGAGTAAAAAAAATTTTTGAGGTAATATATGGAAATAGATATTTTTGATTTTGATAAAACAATGATTCCCTTTGACAGCGGTTCGCTTTTCTGGGCATATTGTCTTCTTCATTATCCGTGGATAATTATTGTAGGTCCGTATCAGTTTTTTGCAGCTTTGCTTTATCTTCTCGGTATATGGGATCTTACAAAAATGAAAGGACCTTTCTTCTCATTTATCAGACTTATTCCCCTTGAAAAGGCTGTTAAAAAATTTTGGGACAGACACGAGAAAGAAGTCTTTGACTGGGCAAGAAAAGAAAACAGAGAGCGATACAGTGTTGTTATCAGTGCAAGTCCTGATTTTCTTATCAAAGAAATTGCAAGAAGAATAGGCTTCGATGACCTTATCTGTACTCTTCACGATAAAAAAGGGAATATTATCGG
The DNA here is from genome assembly GCA_045639185.1 of Acutalibacteraceae bacterium. Classification (GTDB taxonomy): domain Bacteria; phylum Bacillota; class Clostridia; order Oscillospirales; family Acutalibacteraceae; genus UBA1081. The sequence continues at coordinate 5,694 of JAZUCO010000125.1, read as the reverse complement.
TAAAAATTGCCATGACAGAGAAAAGGTCAGACTTTTCAGAGAAAAATATCCTGATACAAAAGTTATAAATGTTTATTCTGACAGTATAAAGAATGATATGTACATTTTTTCTCTCGGTGAAAATTGTTTCAATACCATAAGCGGTGAAAGAATCAGATTTGATTTTGAAACTCAGTATGGCAAAAAGCCTGAGCTTATATAATAATTTTACAAGAAGTCGTTTTCGCGGCTTCTTTTTTTTTGATTGACTTTTATTCTTACGGAGTATATTATTGAATTATAATCCGGAGGTGTTTGCTGTGTATAAAAAGTTGATTGCTTTAATTACCGCATTTATGAGTATAGTGTCTTTTGCTTCTTGTTCAGGCGAAGACGGATTGGAATTGCCTTTGCTTGATTTTTCAAAAACTCAGGTTGAAATTGTAAATGATATTGATGGTGATACTTCACTTGATAATACAATTAAATATGCTTCACAGGTGAATGATATTGCTCAGTCATATTACGCAAATACTGCGAGAACATCGTATGTGATGTCAAATGCAGATATGACTATTGTTCAATCTCTTAATGCAAAGAAAAACAGCGCAACCGTTTATAATAATGACGGTGCTATTCTTTTCGAAGATACTTTCAATTCATCATATGTTGATTCAGACGGTGATTTATTTGATGATTCGGAATCGAGAACCGCGGGAAGAGTCAATGCAACAAGACTCGGTGAATATTACAGAGAATGCCATATCAGAGATTTTTCTTTTAATGATACCGTAAAAATTGATAAAACCTATCATCTTTATGGTGACAGGTTGTATACACAGTTTTCTCTTTTGTCTGAAGAACCTCTTGCGGATATCAGCTGTTTCGAAACTTCTGTGAAAATCAAGAAAGAATCTGTTGAAAGTTTTGTCATAAAAGATGCTGACGGAGCTCATAGCTCCATTGATAATGAATCGGCTGAGTATGTCTGCAATAATGCTGAATATGTTGCATTTGATGTCAGAAATGCAGGTGTTGCAGGACTTATTTTTCCTGCTGACAAAAATTATACTGTCATTGTAAGAGTTTCTGAGGATTGTTACTCTGTTACTGTCTGCCTGAATCATAATAAGATATACTCAATAAACAACATTAACGGTGAAGGCGGATTTGATAACAACTGTATGACTTTAGGTTTCAGATTATATGCTGACAAAACTCATACATTTGATTTTATTGATGCTGAAGCCGCTGTTGAACGCAATCCTCTTACCGATTTAACAGTCAACGGCGGAAATGCAGGCGGTAAATTCCTCGGCTATGATTCGCTGAGCGGTGCATACCTTTTCTCAATGAAAGGTACTGATTTCAATTACGCATACAAAAATCCTGATTTGCAGTACTCGCTTCCTTTGTCCGTTCAAAATGATTCATATGACAGAAATATTTATATCAGATCAAAAGGTGATAACGGGTGTCTGGAAGCTGCGGCTATTCTTGATGATACAAATACTCTTATTCCGGTAAATGTTCAGGTGTGTAAGAATTTCCACGGTGACGGCGGAGAACCTTTTTACAGCGCAGATGATCCGCAGTATGGTGACAGTATTTTTCCTGTTTCTCTGAAAGCCGAAGAAAAAATAGATTTCACGCTTCTTAATCTTTATCAGAACTGGGGTAAATATCCTCTCAAACAGCTTTCTTCAATTGAATTCCACGTTTCTTATTATCATCTGTCAACGGGTGTAACAGAGTCAAATTGTATTGCTCCTTATTTTGTTTTTGGTAAAGACGGATGGACTCTTCCCGATTTCAGAACAGCAAGCGGAAAAATGTGGGAAACTCAGCCTCAGTTCAATTCTGAAGGCATTCTTAAGTTTATGACATACCGTGACGGTAAAAAAGATGTGTACAGCGAATTTGTACATAGTGAAACAGAAAGTGTCGGTCAGACATATTCTGATATAACAAATACATTTATTGCTGACAGCGGAGCTTATAAATATTCACTCCGCCATGTAGAATTTCCTCAGACAGACGAAAACAGAACATATTATACGCTTGAAGTGGAATTTCTTGAGGATGCAACTTACAATAATTTTAAGAAAGATTTTGATCTTTTCTACTTTGACGGCAGAATGGTTCAGTTTGATAATGTAAGCTATGTGGCAGATGATGGGGAAGTCAGATATGTTGAAGTGAATAAAGATAAAAAACCTGAGTATTATGTTCTCGGTGAAAATAATCCTTATTGGGGCTTCTATAATGTAAGCGATTCATCAGCAGAGCAACTTAAACAAGGCTTCGGTACTAACTTTGCAATGATTATCAGAGACAGCAGTATGATAATCGGAGGCGAAGAGTCAGAGATACCATTTGTTTTCCGAGACAGTTCTGTAGACGATTTTACAACGGGTGCGCTAACCCTGGATGCGGAAAAAATCACATTCAATAAAGGTGATACTATATCAATAGATATGGTTCTTCTTCCTTGGGGTGACGGAACGGAAGAAACAGATGAAAATGTTCAGTATGTCCGTGAAGACTGTGCTCTGAAACCTGTTACAATTACTGCAATTACAGGTGATGTTAATGATGATTCAATCTTACCTATAATAACTTGTGAAAACAACACCGCAGAGTTTACCGTTAAAGGCGGAAGAAACAATATATCTGTAAGAATGAATGGTTTTACAAGTATTGAATGTCCTGAGATTCAGAAGAAAACAGAAAACGGCTGGGAAACAGTTGAACTTTCATCATCAAACGGTTACGACGGTTATTCTGTTTTTTATAATGCTGATGGAACATATGGTTTTTCATTTGTATATACAGCAGAAACCCCTGAAATGGAGTATACATTCAGGGCTGTTCAGTACACAGATTGATAAGTCGTTTCTTGCAGATTTTAGCAATATTTTAACAAGATATAGTGTAAATAAAGAAAAATAGACAATGTGCACAATATATCTATGTGGTTTTTATAAGTTTTACCAATCAACTTATTGTTGACAATAAATGTTATTGATACTATAATTTATGTATCACAATAGTGTCGTGGTATGACTGCGTCAATTTGTGGCGCATACATAAAAAATTTACAGTGTATGTGAAAATTTATGGAGGTTTTTTTATGAAACTCAAGAAAATTCTTGCTGTTGTTCTTGCACTCGTAATGGTTCTTTCATTCGCTGCTTGTACAAAGTCAGGCGATGAAGGCAGCTCAGATCTTGATCAGAATAACACAGCAGCTACAGGATCAGAAATCGTTATCGGTGTATCAGGTCCTCTCACAGGCAGCGCTGCTCAGTACGGTAACGCTGTTGTTAATGCAGCTCAGCTCGCAGTTGATGAAATCAACGCAGCAGGCGGCGTAAACGGCATCAAACTCAAGCTCGTTACAGCTGACGATGAAGCAGACTCAGGTGAAAAAGCAGTAAGTGCTTACAACTCACTTAAAGACCAGGGTATGCAGATCTTCCTTGGTACAGTTACTTCAGGTTCAGCTCTTGCAGTTATCGAAAAGACTGCAGAAGACAATATGTTCCAGCTCACTCCTTCAGCTTCAGCTGACGATGTAATCAAGAACGACAACTGTTTCCAGATCTGTTTCACAGACTCAAACCAGGGTGTTGGTTCAGCTCAGTACATCGCTGACAACGCGATCGCAACTAAGGTTGGTATCATCTATGACTCATCAGATGCATACTCAACAGGTATCTACAACACATTCAAGGCTGAAGCTGCAAACAAGAATCTTGAAATTGTTGCAGAACAGGCTTTCACAAAGGACACAAACAAGGACTTCTCAGCTCAGATTCAGGCTTGTAAGTCAGCTGGCGCTGATCTTGTTTTCCTTCCCATCTACTACACAGAAGCTTCTCTTATCCTCAAGGCTGCTGACGCTGTTGACTACGCTCCCAAGTTCTTTGGTTGTGACGGTCTCGACGGTATCCTCGGTGTTGAAAACTTTGACACAGCTCTTGCAGAAGGCGTAATGCTCCTTACTCCCTTCGCAGCTGATGCTGAAGACGATGCTACAAAGAAGTTTGTAACTGCTTACAAGGCAAAGTATAACAATGAAACTCCCAACCAGTTTGCTGCTGACGCTTATGACGGTGTTTACATCATTGCTGAACTCATCAAGGCTAACAATATCACAGCAGACAAGAGTGCATCAGAAATCTGTGACGTTCTCAAGGCTGCTATCTGTGCAGACGGTTTTGCATACAAGGGACTTACAGGTGCCGGCAAAGACCTTACATGGGATAAGTCAGGTGCAGTTTCAAAGGCTCCTATGGCTGTTGAAATCAAAAACGGTGTATACGTTGCTCTCTAATTCCTGATTAATTTTTAACCGACAGTTTTTTACTGTCGGTTTTTTTTGTTTTATTTTTAAATTATATATTGTATTTTGCTGTTTTGTGTGCTATAATCTACAAGTTATAATATACTTTCGGGCAACTATGCCACTCAAGTATGAAAGGATGTTCTTTATGGGTTTTTTAAGCCACCTTATTAATGGTATAAGCCTTGGCAGTATTTACGCTGTTATTGCTCTCGGATATACTATGGTTTACGGTATTGCAAAAATGCTTAACTTTGCGCATGGTGACGTTATCATGATCGGCGGTTATGTTGTATTTCTTACATCAGCCAAGTATCTTCAGCTGCCTCCCGTGCTCAGTGTGCTTCTTGCAATGCTCGTGTGTACAATACTCGGTATAACAATTGAAAAAGTAGCATACAAACCGCTCAGAAAAGCAACTTCACTTGCTGTTCTTATTACAGCTATCGGTGTCAGCTATTTCCTTCAGAATATTGCACTTATCATTTTCGGTGCAAATCCTGTAACTTTCTCTTCAGTTGTTAACATTCCTGCAATCAAGCTCTTTGACGGTCAGATTGTTATTTCCGGTGAAACTTCTGCAGCTATAATCATTTCAATTCTTATAGTTGTTTGCCTTTCACTTTTCATCAAGAAGACTAAGACTGGTAAAGCAATGCTTGCAGTATCAGAAGATAAAGGCGCAGCTCAGCTTATGGGTGTAAATGTCAATAAGACAATTTCTATCACATTTGCAATCGGTTCTGCTCTTGCTGCAGTTGCAGGTGCGCTTTATTGTTCAGCATACCCCATTCTCCAGAATACAACAGGTGCAATGCCCGGTATCAAGGCTTTCACAGCTGCTGTTTTTGGTGGTATCGGTTCAATTCCCGGTGCTATGATCGGCGGTATCCTTATCGGCATAATCGAAATCCTCGGCAAAGCTTATATTTCAACTCAGCTTGCTGATGCTATTGTTTTTGCTGTTCTTATTCTCATCCTTATGTTCAAGCCGACAGGTATTCTCGGCAAGAAAATGGTTGAAAAAGTATAATTTGTGAAGGGAGAATAATTATGATAAAAAGTTTGAAATTCAATAAACCCGACACAAAGAAAAGTTTTGTAACTTATGGTTTGCTTATTGTTACATTTGCAATTGTAAAAATACTTTTTGAAGCGGGTAAATTATCATACATGATCAAGGACTTGCTTGTTCCTCTTTGCGTTTATGCAATACTTGCAGTATCTCTTAATCTCACAGTCGGTATTCTCGGTGAATTGAGCCTTGGTCAGGCAGGTTTTATGTGCGTAGGTGCATATTCAGGTGCTCTTTTCTCAAACCTGTTTGAAGAATCAATTCCGCAGGTACTTATCAGATTCCCCCTGGC
>JAZUCO010000124.1:0-3516 GCA_045639185.1 Acutalibacteraceae bacterium | reverse complement strand
CAACGAAAAATTCCGTGTTGAAAGCGGAAAAATGCTCGCTACAATGTATATCTGCCAGAGCGGTACTCCCTTTGTTTATCAGGGTCAGGAAATCGGCATGACAAACATCTCGCTTCCCTCAATTGATATGTATGAAGATGTTTCAACAGTCACTGTTTACAAAATGGTAAGCAAGATTCTGCCAAAAGAAACAACAATGAAGATGGCTCGTTATGCTTCAAGAGATAACGCAAGAACTCCCGTTCAGTGGTCAGCAGAAAAGAATGCAGGTTTCACAACTGCAGAAAAGCCCTGGTTCCACATCAACCCCAATTATACAGAAATCAACGTTGAAGCTGCAGAGAAGGATCCCGATTCAATTCTTCACTATTACAGAAAGCTCCTTAAATTCCGTAAGGAAAACGAAATCGTTATCTATGGGCAGTATAAGGAACATTTCCACGACAGAAAAGATCTTTACGTTTACTCAAGACATTATAAAGATCAGAGAATGCTTGTAATCTGCTCATTCAGCGAAAACAATATGCTTTTCACCGCTCCCGAAGGATTTGATCTTTCAAAGGGTGAACTTGCTATCAGCACTTACAATAATCCCAAAACAAACGGCAACAAGTGCGTTCTCAAGCCCTATGAAGCAAGAGTATATCTCTATAAATAAGGTGATACAATGTCTATAATCAGAACAGAAGCTTATTATAACTCCACCACCGGTGAAGATATGATAAGAACACTTATATGGAGAAATGATGAACTTCCGCCTATGGGTATTGTTCAGATTTCTCACGGTCTTACAGACCATATTGACCGATATGACAGATTTGCAAGATTCCTTTGCGAAAATGGGTATGTTGTATGCGGCAACGACCATCTCGGACACGGTAAGGCTGCTGCGGAAAGCGGAAAACTCGGTGATTTCGGTTCTCCTGATACAGATATCCGTATGGTTGACGATATGAATGTACTTGCAAGAATTATGAAAAAGAAGTATGAGGGACTTCCCTACTTTTTATTCGGTCATTCAATGGGATCTTTCCTTGCAAGACTTTATGCAGCTCAGTTTGGTGAAGGGCTCAGCGGTCTTATCCTCTGCGGCACTGCACATCTCGGCGGCAAGGCTTCATTCCTTTCAGAGTGGGTGCTTCCCCTTGGTGAAATGATAGGTCCCGATAAATATTCTGACACCGGCAGCGAAGTTCTCGGCAAAATTACAGCAAGATACTTCAAAGAGGATGACGAAAATGCCTGGCTTTCTCTCAGCCGTGAAAACAGAGATGAAGCACTGAATGACCCGTATTTTGACTTTCCCATTACAAATGCAAGTGCTATGATTGTTGCAAAAATGCTTCTCAGAGCATCTTCTGATATGTGCTATGCAATGATTCCTCAGGATCTGCCCGTTATGCTTGTATCAGGCGGTAAAGACCCCATCGGTCTCTTCGGAAGAAGTGTGCTCTCAGTCTGTGAAAAGCTTGAATCAAACGGAATCACTGCCGAAATGAAGCTTTACCCGGGGCTCAGACACGAAATTCTCAATGAAGACGAATATGAGAATATCTACAATGACATTCTCGGTTGGTTAAACGATATCAATTATTTTACAGGAGAATACATATGAAGAAATCAACATTTAATCTCGGTGAGTTCAGACAGCTCGACAAAGTTTTTCTCACAGCAGATAACGGCATCGACTGTGAAAATGTGACATCTGTTGCATTTGAAGGAGAAACTCTTTACATTGCTCAGGCTGACGGTGTTTTTGAATATGCTGACGGCAAAATGAAAAAGACAACTATTGCTGCATCAAAGATTTTCTCTGCAGACGGCAAGATTTATGCTGCAATCGGAAACACTCTTGCAGAAGTAAAGAAAGGCAAAGCAAAGAAAATTGCAGAATTTGATACTCCTGTCAAAGATATCTCAGTAGCACTTGACGGTTCTTTCTGGCTTATTACTGATTCACATCTTTATCTCAAGAAGGAAGACGGTTTTGAAGCAATTGTTTCTCTTCCCGAATCAACAGGCTGCGTTGCTGCTCTTGACAATAAATCAAAATATGGTGAAACTGTTTACATCGGTTCAAGTGTTGAAGGTTTTATGTCAATGAAAGGCAAGCGTCGTCACTGGGCAGAACTTATCCCCGAAATGACACCCGTACTTTCAAGAAGCATCAACTGTATTGCTATTGACGCCCTCGGACATGTATGGGTAGGTTCAGACGAAGGTCTCAATATCTACGACGGCAGAAACTTCTGGTTCAACGGCAATGATTTCTATTCTGTACCTGCAGGTTCATTCAATGATATGTTCTTTGCAAAGGACGGTAAGAAGTTCTTTGCAACAAACACCGGTATTGTTACTCTTATTGAAGGTAAGATTTCATATTTATCATTCGGTGCATGGCTTATGCATCCCACAGTAACAAAGATTACTGTTTCAGACAACGGAACAATTGCTGCAGTTACTCCCAGAGGTATCAGCATAATCACAACAAAGATTATGACCCTTGAAGAAAAGGCTGCTCACTACGATGCAATGGCTGTAAAATACTTCACAAGAAATGAAGGATATCAGGTTACAAGAGAACTTCGTAAATACGGTGATCTTGATTCAGGCTGGCTTCCCAACTCAGATAACGACGGTCTTTTCACAGGTCTTTACTGTGCAAGCCAGTGTTTCCGTTATGCTGTAACAGGCTCAGAAGAAGCTAAGGCAAACGCTAAGAGAGCTGTTGAAGCCATGATAAAGCTTACTGAAATCACAGGCAAAAAAGGTTTTACAGCAAGAGCTACAAGATATTCCCACGAAGAAAATTTTATGACCGGTGTAAGAGAAGAATGGCACATTGTTGAAGGCAACCCCGATTGTGAATGGCTCGGTGAAACTTCAAGTGACGAAATGACAGGTCACTACTATGCATACGGTATCTACTTTGACCTTGTTGCTGATGAAAACGAGAAAAAGAAGATTGCTGAAGTTGTAAAGACTATCACAGACCATATTCTCGAAAACAACTTCCACCTCTGCGATGTTGACGGTGTACCCACAACATGGGCAAACTGGGAACCTGACCTTCTCAACAATGATGACAGATGGTATTATGAAAGAGGTACAAACTCACTTGAAATTCTCTCTTTCCTCAAGACAACATACCATGTTACAGGCGAAGAAAAATACAACGATGTATACAATATGCTTATAAACAAGCATCACTATGCAATGAACTGTATGCAATACAAATGTGAAGACGGCCATCTTGCTCACATTGACGACCAGCTTGACTTCACTAACATCTATCCCCTTATTGTATACTCAGGAAATGATGCTCATAACGAAATCTTCAAAATGGGTCTTACACATCATTTTGATTATGAAAAGATTGAGCGTTCACCTATGTTCAACATCACATACGGTGCACTTACAAACAAACCCTGCGTCATTGAAAATGCTGCAAAATCACTCTCTGAAATGAATCTTGACCTTATGCGCTGGCCTGTTTTCAACAGCTACAGAAAGGAT
>JAZUCO010000123.1:0-6288 GCA_045639185.1 Acutalibacteraceae bacterium | reverse complement strand
CTGCTTATCGCTATTGTTATCAAAGAACTTTGTTACACTTGTATTTAAATCAAGTAAACCTTTATCAATAGCAATGAGGCAAAGAGTTGTTGTAGCTAAAATTTTGGTTATGGATGCCATATCAAAAAGTGTAAATTCATCAATTATTTCTTTTTCTGAACGATAGCTTTCGTATAAAGTTGTGTTTCCTTTTCCTATTTTTATTGCTATATTTGAAGCTGCTTTATCAGAAAAAATTGCATCTATATATTGTTCCAGATTATTCATTTTTCATCTCTTTTCTTTAATAAAAGATTTGATACATAAAATTTAACGTAAATCATCAGGGTGGGTTGATTTACTATATTTACAAATTCTTATTTATCAAACTCATTCCTGATTATCATATAAATACAAAAGGTATTCCGATAAGCAGACCGCCGACACAACCGGAGATGTGCTCACATGCGGTTGCCTTTCCTGCGAACATTCCGCTTATTGTATAAAGTGCGAGTGCAACAAGAAAAACGGGGTGTACATCCGAGAACAAAACCGTACCGTTTTTAACGGCAAGCAGTATAAACACCGCAATCAATCCGTAAATTCCTGTTGATGCGCCTTCGCCCTCATTCAGTCTGTAAACAAAAGCCATAAATAATCCCGAAACCAGTACGGAAACCAAAAAGCAAAGTGCTGTTTTTGCTGAGCCGAGCTGTGACTCAACGGCAAATCCGACAATAAGAAGAGCAATCAGGTTCAGCGAAATATGCATCACACCTACATGAAGGAATGAGGAAGAAATCAGACGCCAGAGCTGACCTTTTTTTATTTTACTTTCAGACAGACGCAGAGCATTGTTTATGTATCCTTTATTATGTCCCGTCAACCACTTTTGTTTGGGTGTTATTTTTTCTGTCTTGGGGATAAATATAAAGGTATCAAGTATATAAACCGCAAAAATAACAAAACAGAATACAAGTGTAAAATAAGGCATATTCTCTACATCCAATCTGACATACAAATTTTTATTTGTCAATCTGATTATATCACACAATTACCACACAATTCAATCAAAAAAACTGCCCTCGGATGAGAGCAGCTCAAAATATTCAGTTCGGCAAATTGAAATTTGTCATTCAAGTTAGGAGTGCGGAGTTAGGAGTATCGGAAGTGCTACGCACTTATTCCGCTCCGCTCTATATAAATGGGTTTAAGGGGCTTTCCCCTTCCTCAACTCCTCACTTCACACTTCTCATTCCTCACTAAATATTGTAATCGGTTCGTACAGACCGCCTGAGATAAAGTCTTTTGCAAAGTTCAGCTCAGGTGCAAAATACGGTGATAATTCTTCGGTTTTCCATTTGTCGAAGTAATCTGTATGAACATACCAATTTGCCGGTGTGTTTGTGACAATAATACGGAGAGTGTTGTTTTTGCCGAGAATGCCTTCGGGAATTTCAATGCAATACGGAGTCATCGAAACACTTCCGATAAATCTGTCATTGATATATACACAAGCGGCATAATGCACATCGCCAAGGTTGAGCTTTCCTGCCTTATCGACCTTTTTGTCAGGGAGTGTGAAAGTTGTTTCGTAAACGCAACTGCCTGAGAAAGCTTTGCCGACAATATCTGCCCAATCGCCAAGAGTGACAGGAACGGCTTTTTCGGAGTGTTCAATATTCTCAAAACCGTTTTCACCGCAGATAAGCTCTGTTTTTCTGCTGAAATTAAAATTATCAGGAATTGCAGATTTTGTACGAAATTCTTTTTTATTTTTCGCAGGAAGCTCTTCATCTGTAAGCAGTATCACAGCTGTTTCACCGACAGAAAGTGATATGTTGCAGATTCCGTTTTGGGTACAGAGTTTTTGTGCTTCACCGTTATTGAGATTCAGCAGATAGCCTTCCCGTGACGGCAGATGAAGCTTATAATTTTCATTTTCTCCGCATTCTTTGAAAAGACAATAAATTTCTGCGTTTTCGGTTTTTCTGTGCATTGCACGTAAGCCATTGCCTTCAGCCTGAATTACAGGAACGGCATCATTGATATCAAATGAAACCTTACCGCCGTTTTTCACTAATTCATCAAGAGCAGTCTGTGTTTTCTGTGGAATAAAGGCATTTTCGGGGATGATTATATGACGATATTCTGCATTACCTATACACAAACAACCGTTTTTGATTTCTGCTTCTTGTATAACATCATCATCGGCAATATCAAAATCCACCATTTTTTCTTCAAGTGTCCTGCCGAGAGAGTCAAATTCCTTTGCTATGGCTTCTGCATTCAGATACCCCTGAAAATCAGACACGGGATAATAAAGTGCAGTTTCACAGACACGACTGCCGAGTGAAGATATATATGACAAGCGTTCCATGTATCTGTTGAACTGCGAAAGAAAACCGTAAAACATCTGATTTTCTGTAAAAACAGGCAATTCCTGAGCAAGAAGCTGTCCCTTTCTGCCGAGAGGGAAATTGAAAAGATTGAAAATATTTATTCCCCGTACAGCAAGATAACCTACGGTAAATCGCATTATATCGTAAGTTATTGCAGCTCCCGCAACACCGAAAATTTCGCACATCGCAAGCTTTGCAGAGTTCTGTACTGCGGCAGATGAAGCATATCTCGGAAAAAATCCGTTATAGCCGTTCATATCATTCTTATTGATAACCAGATTTTCGGGATAAAGCTGACGCCATATAACATCCACACCGGGAATATCAAGGCATCTGAGTGTACGCATCAGATTGAAATTATTCCCGCCATTCATACAGCCCATAGGGTCGTGGTCTTTATCCATATGCCCTGTAAAGGCAAGCCCATTCTCATTTGCCCATTTTTTGCAAGGAAGAAGAAAGTTTTCACAGAATGCACGGCTGCACAAATCATACCAACGGTGCAATATATGAACATTTTCCTGAGTTACGTCAACGTTTTCTGCAAGAAGCGGAAGATACGGCAGAATTGACTCACCGTAAAGAGCTTCATATCTTTCTTTGAGCTCTTTATTGAAAGCTCCTGCAGGTGCTTTGGGTTCATCCGTAAAAACTGCAGTAACATTGTCGCAGAGTTTGTATTTCTTGTGGGTTATTTCTATAAAATACTCCGTCGCAGATTTGTTCAGTAAATCGGGATAACTGCTGTCAGTAGCCTTTGCTATGAAATACTCTGTCACAACAGAATCGTTGAGAAATACATAACCGTCTTCAATTTTTTCATTGTTTACAAAGCCTGCAAGAACATCGGAATCTGATTTTTCATATACTTTACCCTTGGCAAATGAGCATTCACGCCATTCAAGGGTTTCCCGTCCGAATTCAGGACGGTCTTTCATAACCTTACCGCAGGCACTACCCGAGGGCCAACCGCCCTCATCATATATCCAGCAGTTCATACCAAGTTTTTTGCCTTGTTCAAAAGCATATAAGCAAAGCTCGGCATACTCATCTGAAAGGTATTCAGGCTGGAGGTTTGTGGGCATACTGTGGGGACGAAATTCCTTGGGCTCGGGAAGGATATAAAATGCCCTGATGCCGAGTCTTTGCATTTCTGCAAGCTGAGTATCTATAATTTCACGGGTGCATATATCATTCCACACCCATATATACACCGGTGCATAAGAAACATCGGGAGATATAAAGTTTTTTATCTCGAATTTATCGTTATTTTTCATTGTTCGTTTCACACATTTCTGTCATATCGGTTCTGCTTTTTCAGGTTGTTTACAAATAACTTCAGGAAAACAACCATTATCATATAGAGAACTGCGAGAAGAACGGGATATACTTTTATTCCGAAAACACCGCTGATAAGACTTACCATAGGGGGTGCCAGCATAACACCGATGTAGGCAAATGCTATCTGTGAGCCCATAACTGACTGCGATACATCCTTGCCGAAGTTGTGGGGCGTGAGATGAATCATATTCGGATAGATTGAACCGTTGCCGAGGCCTACAAGGAACAAGCCGACAACAGTAACCGCACCGTGAAGCGGAAGAAGCATAACCAGAATTGCAGGCGCAAGAATCACAGAGCCGATTGCAATTCGCTTCCATGTGCTGATTTTCTCTGAAAGCAGACCCGAAACAAAACGTCCTATTGACATTCCCACATAATATATAGTCAGAGCAATTGCGCCCTTTTCGGGCATAAATCCTTTTACTTCAACAAGGTATGTACTGCCCCAGACTCCGCAGGCATATTCAATTGCGTTTGTTGCAAGCATAATCACCCATACCTTACGGATTTCGGGCATTTTTGCCATCTGCAAAAGAGAAAGGTTTACTCCTTTTTCCTCTTCTTCCTGTTCGGCAGAAGAAGTCTTTTTCCACATCGGAAGAGAAACAATCAGAAGAATTGTGATTGTCATCTGTACATAAAATGCATAGCGGTAACCGCCTCTCCAGCCTGCATCACTTAATGCAAGTGACATAAGATACGGGCTGAGCGATACTCCCACACCGTAAAAGCAATGCAGGAAATTCATATGACTTGCCTTGAAGTGAAGTGCAACATAGTTATTGAGTCCTGAGTCAATGGCACCTGCACCGAGACCGAGAATAACTGCAAGAGGTATCATAACCCAAAAAGACGGAGCAAATGAGAAACCGAGCAAAGCCACCGCTGTCATAGCTGTGCTGAATGCAGTAACTTTTGCTGTTCCGAGCTTATTGAGAATACCTGCGCTGAACATACTTGATAAAACGGTACAGCCCGAAATTATAAAAGTAATAACGCTGACTGCTTCAACGGGAATATTAAGTTCTGCATGAACAGCAGGCCATGCAGAGCCGATAAGAGAATCGGGAACACCGAGACCTATAAATGCAACATATATAACAACCAATAAAAAAGCCATAAAACCTCCGTAAGAATCTCATTGTTATCTGAAAAAATCAGTTTTACAAGAAAAGCAATTATTACAAGCCATGCCAATACAATCGGGATTTATCGGTTATTCCATTCATCTCTCGTGATTGCAAAAACCTTTGTGATTTCATTCACATCATCCTTAAACTCATCAACTTGTTTGCAACCGTATGAAACAGCTGTTTTTGCTGATGGCTCATTCGTATGCTTCATATAGGAATAAACAACATTAAACGGTGTGTTATTAAATGTCCAATCTCTGACAGCAATCGCTGCTTCTTTTGCAAATCCGTTTCTTTGTTTATCAGCTCGTATATGATATCCGATTTCAGGTTTTATCTCTCCGTCTATAAGCTGCATTGTCAATCCGCAATCGCCAATCATCTCACCTGTTTCTTTCAGACAGACTGCCCACAGACCAAAACCAAATGTCCGATATCTTTCTATATTTCGTGTAATCCAATTTCTTACTCTGTTTTCGTCAAATATATATGGATAATGTCGCATGATTTCTGAATCTGCCAGCACTTTATTCAGTGCTTCAAAATCATTTTCCGTCATTTCTCTTAAGTATAAGCGTTCTGTTTCAATAATCATCCGAACATTCCTCTGAATTCTTATTTGTAAATCCGATTATATCACATTATCGGCACAAAAATCAATAAAAAACTGCCCTCACAGAGAGCAGTACAGAATATTCAGTTCGGCAAATTGGGAGTTGTCGGGCTGTTTATTGTATTAAAAAAGTAATTACAGTAGGTGCGTTGACCCAACGCCCGATTGCGTAGTATAACGGAGCAATAACGGTGTAACACCGTTCAATTGCGAAAAGCTTATTCTATTGAAACACCTTCGGTGTTTGCACTATCGCTGGGGCGATGAATCATCGCCCCTACGATTGGTTTACTCAATCATTCCGATAAATTCTTATTTATCAAACTGAGTATGTCTGTAGTTTTTAAGTTTCAGCGATCCGTCCTTTGCAATATCGGTTGTATTGACACCGTAATGCCAGGTGCTTTCATCTGAACTCATGATTTCGCTGTCATATAATCTGTAACAGTTATAACCGCCTGTCTGATTATAGACAAAATAAACTCCGTCATATTCGGCACAAAAATCATTACAATGGTCATGACCGCAGAATATATCTTCGGTGCCGTTTCGTTTCATCACATCAAACAGACCTGAATTGAACCACGAACCACCCATCGGTTCACGCATTTCACCGTAAAGAACTTTTACATTTTCATTTGGTGTGAATGTGCGGTCTTCATTCTGTATAAACAAATCACGGTATTCGGGTACGGGGATATGCAGATAAATCATAGATTTCAGATTTTCACCATATTGTTTTTTGAGTGCCGCAATTTCTTTTTCATACCATGTGGTTTGTGAAGGCTTGATATAGTCTGCACCCTTCAACTCGGCA
>JAZUCO010000122.1:0-57682 GCA_045639185.1 Acutalibacteraceae bacterium | reverse complement strand
AAGTATCTTATTGCTAAAACAAATTGTGATAAATAAAAAGGAGATAAATACAATGGAAATTACAAGAAAATCTTTAATCGGTGAAATCCTTGACAACGATCCCACACTCGCACCCCACTTCCTTGCAATGGGTATGCATTGTCTTGGCTGTCCTTCAGCAAGAAGCGAAACAGTTGAACAGGCTTGTATGGTTCACGGTGTAGATGCTGATGAGCTTGTTGCAAAGCTCAACGCAAGCAAGAAATAATGAGTATCATTCTGACTGAAAGGCTCAGAACTGCGGCGGGTCTTGTAAGACACGACCGAAAAACAGTAGATGTCGGCACGGATCACGGTTATCTGCCGGCATTTCTTGTTATGGGCGGAATTACTGATGATGTAACCGCAGCAGATATCGGCAAAGGGCCTCTTGAAAACGCAAAGAAAACCCTTGAAAAATATTCTCTTGATGAAAAAATAAAAACCGTGCTCTCAGACGGACTTCAGAAAATCGATCCCGACACAGAGGAAATCATAATCTGCGGTATGGGAGGTACTCTTATAGCGGAGATTCTCGGTAAAGCAGAATGGATAAAGAACAGGGAAGTTCATCTTGTGCTTCAGCCTATGACTCATTCATATGATGTGAGAAAGTTTCTGTGCGAAAACGGTTTTTACATAGATACAGAAAAATTCTGTACAGATGACGGCAGAGATTATGTTGTCATCAGTGCTTTTTACAACGGGGAAAACAACAGCCGTGACGATTTCTATTACTACTTCGGTGATGTGGTAAATGGAGATACTGCAAGTGAAAAGGGTTATTTGCAGAAGCAGATTTACTATATAAAATCCCGTTATAAAGGTCTTATGATGTCTGAAAATGAAGAAGCCGCAGTTTTCGGCAAAGTTCTTGAAGGTATAAAGAATAAGTGGAGTGAGCTGTTATGAAAATAAAGGAAATTTATGAATTTCTTGATTCTGTTGCACCTTATGATACTCAATGTCCCTGGGATAACAGCGGACTTATGACAGGTTCGCTTGAATGCGAAACTGAGAGCATTATGCTGTGTCTTGATTGCACAAACGATGTGATTGAGCAGGCTGTCGCAAACAATTGTAAGCTTATAATCAGCCATCACCCTGTGATTTTCAGCGGTCTTAAAGCCGTTGAGGCTGACACTCCCGTTTACAATGCAATAAAAAATGATATAACCGTTATTTCTGCACATACAAATCTTGATATGGCTGATGGCGGTGTGAATGATGTGCTTTGCGAAACACTCGGAATAAAAAACATTCAGAAGCTTTTTGCAGAGGGTGTACCTCTTATGCGTATGGGTGATGCGGAGTATGATTCTGCAACCGAGTTTGCATCTCTTGTATCAAAAACACTCGGTGAGCCGGTACATCTTGCAGATGCAGGCAAAAAGGTGAGAAAAGTGGCTGTCTGCGGCGGCTCAGGCGGTGATCTTGCAGCCGAAGCTTATTTTGCAGGCTGTGACACTTTTGTTACGGGCGAAGCAAAGCATCACGAATTTCTCGAGGCAAAAAAACTCGGTATAAATCTTATTGTTGCAGGTCATTTCAGCACAGAAAGAATTGTGCTGCAATCTCTTTGCGACAAATTAATCAGGGCATTCCCCGGTCACGCAGTTTATGTGGCAGCAGAGGAAAGTCCGTATTTTACGGTGGTATAAATGGCATTAGACGGAATTTTTCTCCATCTTCTGGGTGAGGAGCTTAAAGAAGTGCTTCTCGGAGCAAAGGTGGATAAAATACATCAGACACAAAAGACAGAACTTGTCTTCACTCTGAGGACGAGAAGCGGAGCATACAGACTTCTTCTGTCTGCATCAGGCAATGCGCCAAGACTTCATCTTACAACACAGTCAATTGAGAATCCTCCCAAACCTCCTATGCTTTGTATGCTTATGCGTAAGCATCTTGGCGGTGCAACTCTTATTGATATTCAGCAGGAGGGTCTTGACAGAATTCTGAAGCTCGTTTTCAGCTCTGTGAATGAACTCGGTGACAGAGTTACAAGAACACTTGTGATTGAAATTATGGCTCAGTACAGCAACATCATTCTTCTTGATGAGAATGGTGTTATAATCGATGCGGTAAAGCGTGTTGACAGCACAAAATCATCTGTTCGTGAAGTGCTTCCCGGTCTCAGTTATGAGCTTCCTCCGTCACAGAATAAACTTGATATAACAAAGGATTCCGCAGAAGAAATCATTGAGGCGGTAACATCAAAAAACACAAAACTCAGCAATGCTATTCTCAGCAGTATGGAGGGTATGTCTCCCGTACTTTGCCGTGAAATTGCCTTCAGAACAGCAGGTGCAGATACCGTTGCAAATGAACTTTCAGATAATCAGAAAGTTAAACTTGCCTTCGAGTTTGATATGCTTAAAAATACGGTTCTTCACAGAACTGTTTCACCGAATGCCGTTGCTGATACAGACGGAAAACTTCTTGATTTTTCATTTGTTCCCGTTACACAGTACGGCTCTGCGGCACAGTATCTGTCATATGAATCACTTTCCGAAACACTTGAAAGATTCTATTTTGAAAGAGAACGTCTTGCGAGAACAAAATCAAAGGCAGAAGACCTTTTCAAGAATATAAATAATCTCATTGAGCGTCTTTCAAAGAAAATCAGCAATCAGATGGCTGAGCTTGAAGAGTGTAAGGACAGAGAAGAGAAAAAGATCTACGCTGAGCTTATAAATGCAAATCTTTACAGACTCAGCAAAGGTTCAACCGTTTATGAGCTTGAAAATTACTACGATGATTACAAAACGGTTGCAATTCCCGTAAAGCCTGAACTGACTCCCACGGAGAATGCACAGCGTTATTATAAAGAATACAGAAAACTCAGAACTGCCGAAGAAATGCTCACAAAACTTATTGCAGAGGGCAGGGAAGAGCTTGTTTACCTGAGAACTGTTCTTGACGAGCTCAGCCGTGCCGAAACTGAAAGAGAAATCAGTGAAATCCGTCAGGAATTGTCTGACGGCGGATTTGTAAAACAGAAGAATCAGGGCAAAATCAAAAAGAGTCAGCCTATGCCTCCTCTTGAGTTTGATGCTCCCGACGGATTCAAAGTCTATGTAGGCAGAAATAATATTCAGAACGATAAATTGTCACTTAAAACAGCAATGAAGTCAGATCTGTGGTTCCATATCCAGAAAGCTCCCGGCTCACACGTTATTCTTTCAGTTGACGGCAGAGAGCCTACCGAAAAAGCTATGGAATACGCTGCAAAAATTGCTGCATATTACAGCTCAGGCAGGGAAGCAGGAGCAGTTGAAGTTGATTATACAGAAGTCCGTAATCTCAAGAAGCCTGTTGGTGCAAAACCCGGTTTTGTTATTTATCACGTATATAATTCAGTTCTTGTAAAACCTGAAATCCCCGAAAATAACTGAGGTGAATCAAATGTCAAAAAGAAGAAAAATAATTTCAGTAATTGCAGTTGTTCTTGCAGTTATCATTGCATTACCCCTTTATATGGGCATTTCTGCAGGTATGCTTATGCCCACAATCACATTTGATGCAGAGAATCTTACGGGCGAAGTCACAAACGGTGCATCAGGTTATCTTTACGGTATTGCGGAAGACGGTGTGCCCTCATATAATATGGTGGAGAGTCTTGATGTTTCTTCTGTGTCGGCAAAGACTCAGGGTGGTCTTCAGCATCCGATAGGTGAAGTGGGTGATGTAGCACCCTCACTTCTGAGAACGGGGCATTGCGATTATATCGTCGTCTATCTTCAGGATATGTTTTCAACCTGGTATTACGAGGATGCAAACATCACCGAAATGAAGAAAAACGGCACTTATGACTGGAAAAAATTCCTCACGGAAAACTATTTTCCCCTTGTTGAACAGTCGATAAATGAAATGAAAGACACCGAGTATGCCGATAAACTTGTTTACTGCATTTTCAATGAATGCGATAACGGTGTGTGGTTCGGTGAATGGGTCAAAGACGGTGAAAACGGCTGGCACGACTGGAATGAGCAGGGACAGAAGAATTTTTACGAAGCCTGGAAAATGACCTATGACTATGTAAAATCTCTTGACGCAGACGCTCTCATAGGCGGACCGGGTAACTATGAATACAGCACCTGGAAAACAGATGCTTTTCTTAAATTCACAACAGAAAATAACTGCACTCCCGAAGTGATTATCTATCACGAACTCGGTGATCGTTCAATTTATGACTGGGAAGCAAATGTTAAAGATCTTTATGCTATTGAAACAAAATACGGTGTTGACACAGATACTCCCGTAATCATAACAGAATACGGCAGAATGCAGGATAACGGCAATCCCAACACAATGCTCAAATACATTGTCCGCACAGAGAATACAAAGGTTTATTCAAATCAGGCTTACTGGCTCTTTGCAGATAATCTCTGCAGTACTTGTGCAGACTACAACACTCCCAACTCTGCCTGGTGGGTTTACCGCTGGTATACAAGTATGCAGGGGCAGACAATGAAGAGTGAAATTCACGATATTCTTCACTCAGACCTCGGCAAAGCAGTTAAAGAAAAAAGACCTCTGCGTTATCAGCAGTTTATGGGACTCGGAACAATCTCTGATGAAAAGGACAAACTCGAAATTCTCGTTTCGGGTGCAGATTACAAGGGCAGAATTTCTGTTGATAATCTCAAAGACACAGCTCTTTACGGCAAAGATGTTGAAGTGAAGATTGAAGCCGTCACATATCAGGGGATTCTCGGCAAAGTCTATGAGCCTGAAATTGTGAAGGTTTATTCTGACAAATGCGGAAAGAATCTTGATATAACTCTTGATATGGATGGCGATACAGCATACCGTATCACTGTAACTCCCTCAGAAAATGTCACAGAATATGAAAACGATAATCTCTGGGTAAGATATGAAGCTGAGCACGGAACACTTGTGGGGGATTCTTACACTTACGACAGCGCTTATGCCACCACGGGTGAAGAATTCGGTATGGTCGGCGGAATGGAAAAAGTCGGTGACGGTGTAGAAATAAAAATCAACGTACCTGAGGATGGACAATATCAGTTCAGATTCATTTACGGCAAGGCTAATGACGGTCAGACCGCTGACGACAGAGTTACAGCCGAGTCATCTGTATATATTGACGGTGAAGAGTGGGTGATTCAGCTTTCCAATACCATCAGAAGTGAAATTACAAGCACTTATGACTGTATGCTGGAGCTTGAAGAAGGCGAGCATACTCTTAAATTCTCTCACAGGCAAGGCACATTCGTGCTCGACAGTCTGCTTATGAGAAATGCAGAAGAAAACACTTCTGTTTACTGCGAAAAGGACGATGACAGAGATAATTCATACCTTGCTGTTGCCCCTGAGGACGGATATTACAAGCTGACAACATCTGCTGACGGTACTTTTGTTATTGACGGAGCAAAAGCTGATATCACGGGCGGTGAAGCTAATGTTTATTTAAGACGCGGTCTTAATTACATCGACACTCCCGAAAATGCAGTAATAAATATTTCCACATCAGATGAAAAAGGTCAGCCGATTATTCTTGAACCCAAAGATGCAGAACTTTCTGACGGTGCAGGAATAAAGCAGAATGAAAAACTCGGCACAGATTACATTACGGGTATTTCATCTGAGGGCGGAACGGCTGAATATAAAATAAATGCACCCGAAAAGGGCACATACAAACTCACAATCAGCTATTCAAACAACCGTGAAAACGGTGTGCATTCCTACAATGTTGACCTTGTCGAAGACTTTATCACAATTTCCGTAAACGGTGTGAAGAGTGAGAATCTTTATTGCAGAAATACATATTCTGCAGAAAACTTCACAACTGTCACAACGAATATAGACCTTGAAAAAGGGGAGAATATTCTTATATTCTCAAATGACGGTGCAAACAGCTTTAATAACGGCATAACATACGCACCTGACATTGCAGAAATAACGGTTAATCAGACAATCAGATAATAAAAAACAACGGGCACCTGCGTGTCCGTTGTTTTGTTGTAAATCGTCAATGTAAGTTTCACACACCCTGTAGGGAACGATGCCCACATCGTTCCGTGGAGTCGATAGAATGAAGAGATAAAAGAAAAAGACAGCTATTGTTCTGCAATAACTGTCTTATCAATCTTTAAGTCCGAGAATATAATCCACCGAAACATTATAAAATCTTGAAAGCGCAATCAACACTTCACTCGGAACATCAAGATAACCGCTTTCATACCTTGAATATGTTGATTGGCTTATATTTAATATTTCAGCAATCTGAGACTGACTCAGATCTTTATCTTCACGTAAATCACGGATTCTTTTATACATAAAATCACCGCTTAAATAATAACTTATGCAATAACTGCATATTGACAATTATGCAATAATTGCATAAAATCTATTCGGTGATAGATTATGAAAAATAAAACAGTTGTTATAATAGGACATAGCGTGATTGATAATCTGAGCGAAAATGATGTATCTGAACAGCTTGAAAATTTGATTAGGCAAGGATATTTATATTTTCTTTGCGGAGGTATGGGGCAGTTTGATATGCTGTGTGCCCGTTGTTTATTCCTGCTGAAGAAAAAATATCTGAATGTGAAGAGTTTTCTTGTAATTCCTTATCTGACAGCATCTGTTCAGAACAGCAATTATTTTGATGAAATAATATATCCCTACGGTTTTGAAAAATATCATTATAAATCTGCAATTGTGCAAAGAAACCGATATATGGTGAATAAATCTTCTCTTGCTTTTTGTTATGTTTCATATAATTTCGGAGGAGCAATAAAAACATACGATTATGCGAAAAAACAAGGTCTGGTTATTATTAATATGGGAACGATAAAATAAAAAACAACGGGCACCTGCGTGTCCGTTGTTTTTGTTGTAAATCAGAATTTGTCGGGATGTTTTGAACCGAGTGTAGGGACCGATGCCCACATCGGTCCGCATTTGTCGAAGACAAATCGGAAATCTCTGATTTCCGCAAAACGAACAAATTGATTCATTAAAATTATTGCAATAGAACGATTTTCAATCGTTATTGCTCCATTACATTACGCAATCGGACCGATGTGGGCATCGGTCCCTACAGGTTCAGCTTGACAATTTTATAAATCCAACACCGAAGGTGTTCCGAAATTACGAATTACGAATTACGCATTACGAATTGAAATAATAATTTAGTGGCATAAAGCCACATAAATTATTGTTTTCCCTCTCCGCTAAGTAATTCGTCAAGGTCTTCAATGCCGTTGTACTGAATACCTTTTATTCCGATTTCGTTAAGATTTTCAACATTTTTTATGTTGTCATCAATCATAAAGATTTCGTCATATTCTTTGCCCATCTGAGAAACGGCATACTGATATATAGCAGGGTCGGGCTTTGCCATTTTGAGATAGCAGGAAATGAAGATTCTGTCAAAATACTCTGTGAGGGAGTATTTTTCAAAAAGTCCTTCAACAAAGCTTTCTACCGCATTTGAAAGAAGAATCACGTCTGCATTCTTTTTAAGCTCTTTGATAACGGGGAGAATTTCCTCGTTAAGATGAATAATTGAATTCCACTCTGTGAGAATGTCTTCTTTGTTCATATCAAGCTCTTTTGCCATATTGTCAAAAAGCTCATCGAATGTCACAAGACCGAGGTCTGCAGGAATGAAATATTTATCTTTCAGCACGGCAGCCTCTTCGGGAGCAAAATGTCTTCTGAAAAATACGGGAGCAACCTCACCGAAAATTACACCGAAACAATCAAAAATAATAAGTCTTTTTTTCATTTTTATCACCGTTTGTAAGTATACCAAAAAACGGACAGTTTTGTCAATGATTCATAAATTCTGACGGGGAAGGAAAGCTGTCTTTTAATCTCGAAATTAAAAAAAATTGACTTTTTGAAAAAAATTTTTCTATAAAAGATTTATTTGTAATCACTTTGTAATAGTGTGTATGATAATATATCGCGTACCAAAAAAATATAACAAAAAAATCAGCAGAAAAACAGTATCTCAGGTGGCTTCAGACCTCACTTTTTTGCATTATTTTTCCTATAAAGATTTTACAATGTTTACGAATAAAAAAAATGCACATAAATTGCTGAATTTTGTTTGACTTTTGACACTTTCTGATGATATAATAATAATGATAAATTGTCTTTTTATGTCATTTTTTTCAAGCTGCTATGGAGGCAACAATATGAAATTCTCAAAAAAGGTGTTTTCATTTTTACTTTGTGTATTAATGCTTGCATCAACTTTATATAATGATGGGTGGAGCAGTCTTTTTGCATCCGCTATGGCAGGTCATGAACAGCATTATAACGATACCCGACTGGAGATGGATTTCAACAAAGGCTGGAATTTCTCTTTCAGTGATGACGATACAGCATACCTTAAAGGTTTTGATGATTCATCATGGGAATCAGTAGACCTTCCTCACGATTTCAGTATGAGTCAGGAATTCACCATTGACGGT
Source organism: Acutalibacteraceae bacterium (assembly GCA_045639185.1). GTDB lineage: Bacteria > Bacillota > Clostridia > Oscillospirales > Acutalibacteraceae > UBA1081. The sequence continues at coordinate 49,205 of JAZUCO010000122.1, read as the reverse complement.
ACAGAGGCTGAAACAGGTCATCTTCCCGGTGGTACAGGCTGGTACAGAAAATGGTTCAACCTTTATGAATATTACACCGGTGACCGTGTATTCCTTAATTTTGACGGTGCTTATCAGCATACATATGTATACGTAAACGGTCAGTATGTAGGTGAAAACCATTACGGCTACAACAGTTTTTCATTCGAGATTTCAGATTATCTTATCTATTCAAATACATCACATAACCTCATTGCAGTCAAGGTTGTGAATGACCTTCCAAACAGCCGTTGGTATTCAGGCTCAGGTATTTACAGAGATGTTACTCTTGCAATTGCAGGTCCCGTACATGTTGCGCTTTACGGTCCCCGTATAACAACTCCCGACCTTCATAAATCTGCAAAAGCTCACGCTGAGGCAAAAATCAAAATGCACAACGATACTGCAATTTCAAGAATTGTTACCGTTGAAGCATCTGTTCTTGATGCTGACCATAATCCGGTAAGTGATATTGTAGAATCAGATCCGATTACAATACCTGCGGAAACGGAAAAAGAGGTAACGCTATCACCTGAAGTTGCAAATCCTGAAGAATGGTCAATTGAAAATCCCGTGCTGTACAAACTCTGTACTGTTGTAAAAGATTATAACACAGGTGAAATTCTCGACGAATATCACACAACATTCGGTTTCCGTTGTATGGAATGGACAGCAGACGGCGGTTTTATGCTTAACCACGAACCGGTAAAACTCAAGGGTGTCTGTCTTCATAACGATCAGGGTGCACTCGGCGGTGCTCAGGAATATGAGGCAATTTACCGTCAGCTTGTGACACTCAAGGATATGGGTTGTAACGCAATCCGTACTTCACATAATCCAAGTTCAAAAACACTTATTGAAATCTGTAATCAGCTTGGTATGCTCGTTATTGTGGAATTCTTTGACGGATGGGATGCATCCAAAAGCTACAATGAAAACGATTTCAGTAAATTCTTCAATGAAAAAATTTCAGAAAACAATACAGCAATCGGTGCAAAGGGTCAGAAATGGTTCCAGTATGTTGTTGAGCACGCAATTCTCCGTGACGAACACGACCCGTCTGTTATTGCATGGGATATAGGTAATGAGCTTTGCAACATTACAGAGGGTGAATCAACAGCAAACTATGCTTCAATTGCAGATTCAATCCTTGCAATCTGCGATAAGCTTGATACAACAAGAGCTGTATTTTACGGCAATAACAGACCTTTTAACGATGAAACAACAAAGATGCTTGATGATAAAATGGATGTTATCGGCGGTAACTACAATCCCGAGGGTTGGGCATACGTTATGACTGACCCCTCAGATTCAAGGTCAGGCAAACCCTTTGTTGCAACAGAAGCTGCATCTGCAATTAACAGCCGTGGTGTTTATTACACAATGGGCACCGATGACGCAACAATGCAGTGTACATCTTATGATACCAATGCTGTAAGCTGGGGTAACGAAGCCGCAGAAGCCTGGTATTATGCAATAACAAACGATTGGTTCTCAGGTGAATTTATATGGACAGGCTTTGACTACATAGGCGAGCCTACTCCCTGGAATGACTATAATGAGGCAAATCAGAGTGTTGTTCCCAACTCATCATACTTCGGTGTTGTTGATACCGCAGGTTTTGAAAAGGATTCATACTACCTTTACAGAAGCTGGTGGAATGAGGATAGCACAACTCTTCATCTTGTTCCCGGTTCATGGAATAAAGACAAGCTTACCGTAACAAACGGTTATGTTCCCGTTGCAGTTTACAGCAATGCGGCAAAAATTGAGCTTCTTCTTAACGGTCAGGTCATTGCAACTGCAACATCAACCGACGTTAAGTCAGAGGGCGGACTTTATACTTACAAAACATGGCAGGAAACTGTTACCGATGCATCAAAATGCACAGCAGTTCAGTTCTATGACGGTTTAGGTTCAGATTTGTACCCTCAGTTCCATGTTAAATACGAAGAGGGAACTCTTTCCGTAAAAGCTTATGACAAAAACAACAGAGAAATCACAGAAACTGTCGGTTCTTCAAAATCAGTAAGCGGCACAGCAACTCAGATTGTTTCAAGTGTATGGGGCGGCAGAGATACCTTTGTTGCAGACGGCACAGACTATATTTATGTTGAATATGAAGCAAGAGATGCCGACGGCAACTTTATGAACGATTATAACGGCACTCTTAACATCAAGGTTGACGATTATTCTTCAAGATATGCAAAAATTGTGGGTGTTGATAACGGTAACCCCGCAACAACAGAAAAATTCCAGCAGAAGTCTGTAATTCTTTCTGATTCAGAAGCAAAAATTCAGATGTTCAACGGCAAAGCCCTTGTAATTCTGAGAACAACTGATGAAATCGGCACAATCAATATTACTGCCGAGGCAACAGAAGGCTCATCTTTCATTGCTGCGCAGGGTGTTACCGTAACAAGTGCGGCAGAGTCAGGTACAGACCTTACAGACGAGCTTCACGAAGTTATCAGACAGAATGACACAAAATATCAGCCTACTCTTTACGATGAATTTGAGATTGTAAAGCATCATATCAACAAACTCACCCCTCCCGATGAAAGTTCAGGCGGAACAGGTGACTCAGGTGACTCGGGTGACTCGGGTGATTCAGGTGGTGAAGAGGCAGATAAAAATAAATATCATATTTATCTTGCAGATTCGTCAAAAGCAAACGGTTGTATTGAAAATGGGTATTATATAATCAATACTAAAAACTATGTAATGACTGACGAATCATACGGCGGCTGGTCTATTGCTACAGAGTATATTACCGCAGGAAATTTGTCCTCAGATGAATCCGCATACACATATAAAAGCATTGATACATCTGATGATAATTTATATGAATTTATTCATCAGGGCAATAATCAGTATTATATCAGAAATGTAAGCACACAGAACTATCTGAGCTATGACAAAAATAACTGGATGACAGTATTTGATACTGAACCGCATCTGTTTACTGTTATTGCAAAAGAAAACGGATCAATTCAGATTTATAGTGAACCAGGCGTTTATATTGATGGACGTCATGGAGGATATTTTAACGGCTTTGGTATATATGAAGAAGCCGAAAATCCCGAAAGTGCTGTGATCTGGCTTTACTCAGAGCCGAAAGAAAATAACCCTTCTGAGCCTGAGGACACAAACAAATCCATTGCTTATGTAATCAGTCCCGCTGATGCAACGGTTTCCGAGGGCAGCATTGCAAATGGTGAATATGTAATTTACAATCAGGATATTGTAATGACTACCGGAATGTTTCAAGGCTGGTGTATAAATGCATCAACCGATATTCAGTCTGCAGCTGTTGCTACTGGTGTAAATTATCCGTATAGCGAATTTTTTACCCCGGACTCTAATGTATTTGAATTCACCCATATAGGAAATAATGAATACTATATAAAAAATACATCATCAGGCTTGTATGTTACTATAGGTGAATATTATAACGGATATACGGATGTGCCTACGGCTATAGCTGTTGAGGTTGGTTCCGACGGTTCAATTCTGCTTCGTGCAAATGGTTTTTATCTGATTCACAAAACAGGTGAGGATCATTTCTATGCTGAAGATCCGCAATGGATGCCCGCCAACAAGCATACATACATAAATGCAAAAATGTGGCTGTATAAAAAAACCATAGTCGAAAATAACACCGGCGGCGGTTCGGGCAATGCAAACATCAATCGTGTCGATCTTTACAATGCTCTTCTTGACGGTATAAAAGCAGACTTCTCTATGTACACAAGAGAAAGCTTTGAGAATCTTCTTGCTCAGCTTGAAAACGGTGTAAGCGTCTATTCTTCATCATCGTCTACAGATGCAGATTACAAAGCAGCCACAAAGGCTATAAAAGATGCAATCGCTGCCCTTGAAATGGATATCAAGAAAATTGACGGTACACTCTTCAAATACGGTTACAACAATACAGGTGATACTCCCGACTATTCAGACGGTGGTATGCTTATGAATGATATTTCTGTCCGTACAATGAAGAATGCAATCCTTGCAGACCAGAATCTTGTAAGACAGATAAAGGATATCATCGGATATGATACACGTGCATGGGGACCCGGCTATGCAGACAAGGCTCTCGATGAAGTTGCCGAGATTTATGCGGAAATCTATTCACTTCAGTTTACGGGCGTACCCTATGCAAATTATGAGGGTTCCAACAAGAACGCTGCTATAAACGATGCATATCCGCAGTATTTCTATAAGGATTATCCCATTCTTTCTCTCTGGAATATCTATACCAAGGATAACACTCGAGGCGAAAATGACCCCTCAGTAGATTACGGAAACGGTAATATGCACGATGTATACAACGGTGCATCCGTGCAGGGACTTGCAAGCGCGACACTCGAAAACGGAGTTGTTGTATCACACTCAGCATACTCAGGTCCTCTTTCCTATTCAAATGACGGTCATGATTACGCGGACGGTTCAGAGCCTACTGATGTAGGCATATACAAGTACGGTCTTGTTACCAGCGAAACAAACACCTGGACAGCGATAGACCTCCCGTATCTCGAGGGAATAAGCGTTTATTTCCCCGATATGTTCACCCGTGAAAATCTTGATGCAGACGGTAATGTTACAACTGCCACAACAGGTCAGTTCGCAAAATATTACTGGGATGCAGAGTTCCCCATATTTATCAGTACAGACGAATATGGCGTAAATACCTATTACTTCGACAGCAGCGATACAACTCATCTTGTTCAGGCTGATTTTGATGACGAAAATCAGACAGTTGATATGCAGCTGAATGAGGTAAAACATTGGGAAGCTAAAGGTCCCAATTCAGGTTCAGGTTTCTTCCCCTTTAACTATAACCAGGGTGCAACAGACCTTGAAAATGAAAACGCAATTTATCACTACGGATTCACATTTGAACATAACTTCTATATCCCCAAGGGCGGTAAACACGCAAACGGTGAAGATGTTATCTTCAACTTCTCAGGTGACGATGACGTTCTCGTTTATATTGACGGTGTGCTTGTTCTTGACAACGGCGGTCTTCACGGTGCACGAGGGGTAACAATCAACTTTACAAACTGTACAATCAATTATCAGTTTGCAATGGATGTTGCCGATACTGAGACCGGGGACGACGGTGCCTCATATGCTAAGCTCAAGGGCGGTGAGTATGAATGCACATATTCATACAACAAGATTGTTGAAAATCACCCCGAAGCAGCAAATTACAATTTAGACACAATTGCAGCACTCAACAAACTTCACGACGTAATTTCAGACGGTCAGGCTCATACACTCAGCTTCTTCTACCTTGAAAGAGGTGCGTCAGACTCAAACTGCCATATGTCATTCAACCTTTCGGAAACATCAGAAGAAGTCCGTATTATTGACCAGACTCTTACTCTTGATTACGGTCTTCCCGTTGAGTATAATATTGAAGATAACAACAATCTTTCTCAGGCTGCGCTTGATAATAATGTTAAAGTCGAATACCTTGGTCTTTGTGCCGTAAATGAAGAAGTAGGTACAAGATACACATTCGAATTGCCCGAAATCGAAGTACCCTTTGAACCCGGTGTCACATACACCATTGACGGTATGAAATACGGCACCTGCACAATCGATAAAGAGGGTAACACGTCATATACTCTTAATACGATGAATATGACCGAGTCGGAGCACTTCTATGTCTGTGCAAAAATCACAGGTGACCCCACTTATGCAGATGATGTTGTTTATTATCAGATTGAAAAAACAACATTCGTTCCTGCAACGACAATTTATTATGAAGACACCTTTGATACCATAACGTATACAGACGGTAAAGTTCCATCTAATTATAACAATACTGAAAACGAATACGGCAAATGGAAAACTGAGGGTGCTCAGGATACAACACTGAAACAGACCGCAGACCTTACAGACAGTGAGGCTAATCCTTACGGCTACGAAGTGAACTATCTTTCATTCGCAAAGTTCAGCGGAAACTCTGTTCACTATGTTGATGTCAGCACAAAGAATAATCCCAGTTCAAAATACAGCGGCGGACAAGGTGCCGCTTGGCCTACGATTGATTTCTCATTCACGGGCACCGGATTTGATCTTATAAGCGTTACAGATTGCACCACAGGTGCTTTCAGCGTAACAATAAAGGACAAAAACAACAACATTGTCAGAACAACAGTTGTTGATACATTCTATGGTTACAACTACGGCAGAATCTATATGGGCACAGACGGCAAGCCTTCACTCGATTCATCATTGACTCCTATGTACAAAGCTGATGACGGAACTTGTACATCAGCAAAGAGATATTATGATGAAAACGGTGCACTTACCGATGTGATTCACTATTACGATGCTGACGGAAATGTCACCGAAACAGTATCAGACACACCTGCATATGCATATGCATACGGTTGGGTCGTTGCTGAATCAGGTACAACAGATACTCTTTATCAGATTCCCGTTATCAAGATGACAGACCTTGAATACGGCAGTTATAATGTAACAATAACTCCCACTTTCACAAGTGTATTCGGTCATTCATCAACCGCTAATGACGGAACAAAATATTACAGAGTTTATCTCGATTCAATCAGAATCTATTCACCTGCAGGTGAGGGCGACAATGTAAAAGATAAATATACATCAGATGCATATTCTGTTGACGATGAGCTTTATCCCAACTATCTGGAGCTTAAAAATATGCTCATCGGTGCAGATTCACTTTCTGAAGCAGATTCGCAGGGTGTGATTTTCATAGACGGTATCGCTGCTCTTGACAATGACATCGAAACTTATAAAACTGCAGGTCCCAACAACGAATTGTATCTTGCAAAAGATCAGGCTGTTGCATTTGAAATCTGGGCAACTGCTGTTCCCACAGATATTCAGATAGGCACAAAGCTTGCCTGCGGAAAACCTGAATTTACAATTTCTTATGCTTCACAGACAACAGAACTGAAGCTTAATACAGCATCAGATCTGTATTATTCATTCAACTCTGTAATGCCAAACAGCAGTAAATTGACATGGCATCAGGTAAAGGGTGCAGACGGTAATATCTATTACACAACCGGAACTGTTGTTATTCAGAATACGGGTGAAGAGGGAAGTGTACTTTCCGTCACAAACCTTAAATGGACATTCTCTCAGTTCGGCGGAAAGGGATATTTCAGAATCCCCACATCGGTTGAGAATGATGTTCTCAGACTTTCGGCAACAACAGAAACTCAGGCTGCTGCATACTCACTTATGAGAATGCGTACAGCGGCACTCGATGTTGAACAGTCAGCAGAGCCTGAAATTGTAAACGGTGAAAACGGAAGCACAGTCACAATCAATCTTAAGACTTCAGCAGACGTTTCTTCACTTGAAATCACCGATGAAAACGGTAACATAATAACACCTGACGAGATTGAGTATATGTCATCTCAGCTTGACGGTGAAGATGTTCTTGAGTGGACGGTCAAACTCACCGTTTCAGGAAACGGAACATTCACTTACTTTGTAACAGGTGTTTACGAAAACGGATATACAGACAGCGAAAAGACTGTAGCCGTTGTTGTGAATGTTGAAAAAGTGCCGTCAGACGGTGAAACTGACAGTGAAAACGGTACAGACAATGATACCGGCAATCAGGAAGAGTCTTTCTTTGAATCTCTCACAGGATTCTTCAGAAGAATTATAGAATTCTTCAAAGCCCTCTTTGCTATGTTCGGAATTATGATTTAATGTTGAGAAAAGGAGGTAATTCAAATTGAAGAAAAAGTACATAAAACCGGCAATAAAATTTGAATGCCTCGCTTTGTCAGAAAACTTTGCTTCAGGCTGTGCATTCATAAGCACAAACAGTGCCGAATATGTATGTCCTGTCGTGGATGAAGAATCAGGCTGGACAATCTTTGTAAGCAACGGAATGTGTCTTGTAGTTTTCGGACCCGATGATACAATTTGCTACGATATACCGCTTGCAAACAGCAACGTTTTTGAATCGTAATAAATACAAAACAAAACGGAGTCCGCTGAAGATAAAGCGAACTCCGTTTTTTACGGACACAAGGTGTTTTTATGAAAAAAGTTTTTATAGCTATAGGTGTCATAATTCTTGTTGCAACGGCAGTATTGCTTGCTGTAATGCTCTCAGACGGTAATCTGTCAACAGATGAAACGGAATCTTTGTTAACAACAGATATTTCTGCAGAAACGCTCTCGGCAGGCTTTGTGGAGGGAGAAGATACTGTGATTTATGTTGACAACTGGCTCAAAATCACAAAAATCTTTGAGTTTGACGGCAGACTTGCCGTTATGGCTGAAAATGTGTCAGATACCGATGTGGAATATGCCGTACTCACAGTAAAAAACAGCAAAGGCACATACACATTCAATATTTCAGCTCTTTTGCGAGGGCTTAAAGTTGTGCTTCTCTGTAATGACGCCATAGGGTTTGACGCAGACGAAATATATACCGGCTGGCAGACAGATGATATCCTGAATTTTGCAAAAACACCTGAAATGTATGAAGACAAAATTGCAGTCAGCGTGTCAGAGGGTTCAATAGCTGTTAAAAATATCTCAGGTGAAGATATCTCATCAGATATTCTTGTTTATTACAAGGAGAAAAAAGATGATTTTATCAACGGCAGTATGACAAACAGAATCAGAATCAGTGGTCTTAAAGCATCAGCGCAGACCTTTGTCAATGCCGAAAGCCTCAGTAGTGATAATTGTGAAATAATTTTTATTCAGTATTGAAATTGAATTATGAGGTGCTTTCATAGGAGGGTGCCTCTTTTTTTATAAGATTTTCATTTCATCATAAAAAGCTTTGCAGATATATAATTTGTAAGCAGTTTGTAATATATTTTGTGATAATATAATTTTATTTCAGATTAGTAGTTTTTTTTATGTCGTGTTATATGATATAATAGAAAAACAGAGATAAAAGGAGCCTGATTATTTTGAAACAATTTAAGATAAAAAAGGATAAGCAGATTGCAGTGTTTTCCGCAGTAATACTGTTTTTTGTGCTTTCCTGCATTCTTGTTGTCAATGCGTTTGTCAACAACTCTCAGGCTGATTTGGCAATTATACCCGATATCAGATTTGTAGGTGAATATAAAATCGCAGACGGTGAATGGCAACCGTATGTTGAAGGGGAACATATATCTGCCACAAAAGGTGATGTGCAGCTTCGCGGTGAACTTGAAATCTATGTCCCTGAAATGAATGAAAATCTCGGAAAGATTACTCAGGGCTCACTTATGTCCTTAACTCTCAACCACATAAATCTTGTTTATACCCATAATGGGCAGATAATCAACATAACAGATACGGAAAATTCCGATGTCGGAGAGGATTCCTGCGGTTACATTTGTAGGGTAATAGAATATGTTGGTGAAGACGGTTATTTTGAGGCTACAATACGCAACAATCATCGCTTCGGAAATGAAACTGCCATAGACGAGCTTCTTTCTTCAATGAGACTTTATGCAGGTGATTATTCTGAAAAAATAGCACTGCGTTCAGGTCAGATTGACAGATTGGTTGCAATAATAATTATCATTGCGGCTTTTATCGTTTTAGGTTTTGCAATTTTTTCTTATCTGTTTCACAATGGAGGATTCAGAAATTATCTGTTTGTCGGTCTGCTTATATTCTCTGCAGGTATTTTCTTCCTTTTCACTTCAGAAGGCCTTTACTACTGGTCCGACATTTTAATTGTAAATACAATGCTTAAAGGTCTTTCTGCAATGGCATATACACTGTTTTCATTTGTTCTTGCAAGAGATCTGTATGCGGAAAAAGTAAAAACTGCAGCCAATATTACAACACTGTTATATGGATTGTTCATAACAGTATTGGTGGGAGTTGCTCTTTTCAGCAGAATTTATTTTTACGATATGCTCGGTGTGTGGGTAACAGGAGTTGTTGTTTTTTCAGCAGTCTTTATTGTTTTTTCACTCATTTCGCTGAAAGAAGCTTCACGCAAGCAGAAAGTTGTTTTGATTTTCGGTATCATCGGTACATCTGTGCTATGGATTGATATTTTTGCTGTATATTTCGGCTTATGGCAGACCGGTCTTGTATCAAAAATATTCTTCCTTATGGGATTTCTTGTTTCTGCAGTTGTTTTCCTTCGCATTGTGCCTGAAAACATAAAAGCGGCAAAAAAGGCTGAAGAGCTTGAAAAAGAAAAAATCATTCTTGATGCGGAGCTTACCGAAAGCCGTATGTCCACTCTTATGAGTCAGATTCATCCTCATTTTATCTATAATACGCTCGGCAGTATTGAGCAGCTCTGCGAGCTTGACCCGCCCAAGGCTGCAAAGCTTGTACACGATTTTTCAAAATATTTAAGAGGCAATTTCGGTGAGATAGACAAGCCCAGGCTTATCCGTGTTTCAAAGGAGCTTGAGCATACCGAATATTATCTCAGCATTGAAAAGGTTCGTTTCCCTGATATTGAGTTTGTAACAGAAATGTCTTGTTGTGACTTCAGTATTCCTGCGCTGACAATTCAGCCTATAGTTGAAAATGCCGTAAAACACGGCATTCTCAAGCGTGAAGAGGGCGGCACGGTGAATGTGAAGATTTATGAAACAGACACAAGTTGTTTTGTGTCTGTCAGTGATAACGGTGTCGGTTTTGATGTTTCTGAGCTTAAGGAAACGAATCGTATAGGTCTCAGAAACATAAAGAGCAGACTCGAGTCAATGTGCGGAGGTATTCTTCATATTGAAAGTATTATCGGTGTCGGCACAAAGATTACCGTTGAAATTCCCAAGGAGGCAGACTGATGATTGCTATTGCGATAGATGATGAACAGCTTATGCTTTATGCCCTTGAAAAAGCAGTAAGGGCATCTGCTGATATTGAAGAAGTTGCAGGCTTCACAAACTGTGATGATGCACTCGACTGGCTTGAAATAAATGCTCCCGATGTGGCTTTTCTTGATATTAATATGCGAGGTATAAACGGTATAGGGCTTGCAGAAAAAATCACAGCGCTTCATCCCGGCTGTAAAATAGTTTTTTGCACGGGTTATGAAGAATACGCTGTTTCAGCATTCAGAATACACGCTTCGGGCTATCTTCTCAAACCTATTTCTGCAGAAGATGTGCAGAAAGAGATTGATGTTATCAAAGGCAGAAAAGCAGAAAAAGGAATTCTCGAGGCAAAATGTTTCGGCAACTTTGATGTTTCATGCAATGGTGAAAAGCTTACATTCAAAAGAACTAAAAGTAAGGAAATGCTCGCTTATCTCATTGACCGTAACGGTGCCGATGTTTCATCAAAGGAGATTTCTGCCGTGCTCTGGGAAAACGGCACAAAGGAAAACAACCGCAATTACTTCCATCAGCTTTTACTTGATGTACGTCAGACTCTTGAAAAAGCAGGTGCTGAAGATGTTCTGAAAAAGAACGGATATCTTTACTCGGTTGATACAGAAAAGATTTCCTGCGATTATTATTCATATCTTAAGACCGGGCAGCCTGAATTTCAGGGCGAATATATGACTCAGTACAGTTGGGCAGACGAAACCTGCGGCTTCCTCTGGAGAAAAAGCAATAAATAATCTTAAAAAGACCGTTTTTTTTTACGGTCTTTTTTTATTTTTAATGCAGTTTTGTAAGAAGTTTGTAAGAAGTTCTATGATAAAATTATAAATTAGGAAAGTATTTTTATAAAATTATATCAGATATAAATCTTCTTCAGAAAGAAGTGATAATTAATGAGTAAGAAAAATAAGTTTTTTGCAGATGACGGATGGGCTTTCTGGGTGGAAGGTGACGACACCAGCACAGTTTATCTGAACAATTGGCTTAACCCTAAAGGAAAAAGCTATACCGATGTGTCAATACATATCAGAGGAATCAATGCGACCAAGTCTATGAATATGTATTTTCCATTTCTTGTTGAGAAGAGTGAAATTGAAGATATTTCTCTTAAGTTTGATGACGAGAATCTTTCAAGAGCAATTTTCAGCAGTATGTGTCTGGTTGACTATAAAAAGAATAAGGCAACTTCAGAAATTGCATATAACGGAAAAACTGTAGATATTGTTCATTTATCTGCTGTTGAATACACAGTAACTCCCGTATCAAAAGGTACATTGGTAAAAGTACCTTTTGCGGAACTTTTTGAATATCTCGATAACGATGAAGCATATTTTATGTTCCGTATACCTCACAAATCCATTACAGAGGTTTTCAGACAGCGGAACAAGGTAGGCAACGTCGGCAACAAGCTTCACGACCTGCTTATGTCACCTATTATCTCTGAAAGTTACGGATACTCTGTAAGAATCAATGAAGCAAGACTTCTGCCCAAAGAAATCAACAGTGTCGGTGCTTTTCACAGACAGAAACTCAAAAAAGCTGTTGTTACAATTTCTATTGCAGATGATTATGAAATCAATGATGTATCCTGCTACAGAATCAGAAGACTTGAAGAAGAACTTTACAAGAATTTTCTTCCTGCAGATTTTGACGGTGAAGATGTTGTTACATATCAATGGCAACAGGAAAACGATGCTAATCTGAAAGGGCATTTTAACTTTTATCTCAATATATCAAGAAATGCAATAAGTAAAGGCAGTCTTATTTTATATCTGATTATTATTGTATATCTTGATGTTGCAGGCGGTATGACATGGGATCTTATTCAGTGGGTATACAGCCTGATTTTCGGATAAAGGAGGCAGCTGATGAAACTTTTAGTCCCGATTTTATTGAATTGTGTTTTTGTTTCGGTTTTTTATCTGCTTGATAAAAAATCAAAGTTCAGAAACCTGAATTATATTTCAAAACAGATACTCATAGGTGTTGTTTTCGGTGGATTATCTGCCTTTGCATCAGGTTATGGTGTTGAAATTCTCGGCACGGTTGCCAATGTGCGAGATGCGGCACCTCTTTGTGCAGGTCTTATTTTCGGTGCACCTGCAGGTATTATCTCAGGTGTTATAGGCGGTCTTTACCGTTTCTTTTCAGTTTTCTGGGGAGCAGGAGAGTATACACAGATTGCCTGCTCGCTTTCAACTATGCTTGCAGGTTTTATGGCGGCTGTGCTCCGACGTTTTATGTTTGACAACAAAAAGCCTACCTGGAGCTACGGTGTATTCATAACCGTTGTGTGTGAAGTGCTTCATATGCTTATGATTTTCTTCACAAATATGAGTGATTCAGCATATGCTTTTGAATTTGTCAAAGCAGCAACACTTCCTATGATTATAGGTAATTCGGCTGCTGTGGGAATTTCTCTTCTTACAGTTTCGCTTTTGAATCATGAAAAAAGAAAACACAGTAAGAAAAACGAGCGAATTTCCCAGACATTTCAGCGCAAACTGCTTGTGCTGATTGTGATTGCCTGCGTTGTAACAAGCACATTCACATATTTCCTGCAGAGCGGAATGGCAGAAATTGAAACAAGAGAAGTCTTTACTTCTGCTATGACAGATGTTATTGCGGACGTCAGAGGAAAATCAGACGAAACACTTCTTGCAATAACTGAAAATATCCGTGCAGAATACGAAGCAGACGGTGAAGTTTCTCTTTCAGGTCTTGCAGAAAAATATAATGTCAAAGAAATCAATGTTGTTACTTCTGACGGCTCAATAACAGAATCAACCGATAAATCACTTGTCGGCACATTCAATATGAATGACACAGAGCAGTCAAAGGAATTTATGGTGCTCACTGGTGAAAAAACTGAACTTGTTCAGCTTTACCGCCCTCAGGGAATTGATGGTGTGACAATGCGTAAATATGCAGGTGTCAGCCTTAAAGACGGCGGATTCATTCAGGTCGGTTACGATGCAAATCAGTTTCACGATACACTCGATGACTTTGTCGTTGATGTTACAAAAAACCGACATGTAGGAAGCTCAGGTTTTGTTGCGGTATGTGATGAAACACTTTGTCTTGTAACTCATACAGACAGAAACGGAAAGCATATATCAACAATAGGCATTGAGCCTGACGAAGATATGCTTCAGGGTAAAACGGCTGCAAAGCTTTATGAAACAAACATAATAAACGAAGTGAACGATTTCAGTGAAAAATATATCTATGTTTTCACATTTGTTGAAGGCTACTGCATAATTGCCGCTATGCCTGTCGCAGAAGCAATGCTGATGCGTGATGCGTCACTCTATACAAGCATTTTTATGCTGATACTTATTTTTGCGGCTCTGTTCATTTTTATTTATTTCCTGATTAAAAAAGTTATCATCAATAATCTGCAGAAAATCAACGGCACTCTTTCCGAAATCACCGGCGGTAATCTCAATGTAATGGTAGATGTCCGTTCAAATGCAGAGTTTTCATCACTTTCTGATGATATTAACTCAACAGTTGCAACACTGAAAAGATATATCGGTGAGGCAGCAGCAAGAATCGATAAAGAGCTTGAATACGCAAAACAGATTCAGCTTTCGGCTCTGCCATCAGATTTCCCCGACACGGAGAAATACGGCATTTATGCTCAGATGATTGCCGCAAAGGAAGTCGGCGGAGACTTCTATGATTTCTATTCTCTTGATGAAAATACGGTACTTTTCCTTGCTGCCGACGTTTCGGGTAAGGGAATCCCCGCAGCGATGTTTATGATGACTGCAAAGACAATTATCAGAGGTCTTGCGGAAAGAGGACTTTCCGTTGATGAAATTTTCACTCTGGCAAACGACAAGCTTTGCGAAAACAACGAGTCAGGCATGTTTGTTACAGCTTGGATGGGAAAAATAGATCTCAGAACAGGTATACTCAGCTTTGCAAACGCAGGTCACAATCCGCCTATGATTGTACATGCAGACGGTAAATGCGAATATCTGAAAAGTCGTACAGGTTTTGTTCTTGCCGGTATGGAAGGTATGAAATACCGTGCAAATGAAATGACACTGAACAAGGGAGACAGAATTTTCCTTTATACCGACGGTGTAACGGAAGCCACAAATGAAAACGAAGTTCTTTACGGTGAAGACAGACTTCTGACTTATATCGATAATAATAAAAATCTGAATGCTGAAGCATTGCTTTCAGGTCTCAAAAAGGATATTGATTCATTTGCAGGAAATGCGCCGCAGTTTGATGATATCACAATGCTTGTTTTTGACTATAAAAAGAAAGAAGGTGCTGCTATGAAAGAAAAAGAGTTTTCGGCAACAAAAGAAACTCTGCCCGAAGTAATTGCATTTACCGAAGAGTGTCTTGAAAGTTTTGATTGCCCGATGAAAAGCTCAATGGCTATCTGTGTTGCCGTAGAGGAAATTTTCGTTAATGTTGCAAGCTATGCTTATGCAGACGGAAACGGAAGCGCTTCTCTCGCTTTCGGTTTTGACGAAAATGAACGACTTATGACTCTTGTGGTATCTGACGAGGGCGTGCCGTTCAATCCTCTTGAAAGAGCAGAACCTGACATCACTCTTTCAGCAGCGGAAAGAGAAATCGGCGGTCTCGGAATTTTCATCACAAAGAAGACTATGGACACGATTTCTTACAGTTACGAAGACGGCAGAAATATTCTTACAATGACAAAAAAGATATAAAGGAGACTTTTTTATGAATATCATTATCGAAAAAGAAAATAACGCAACAATTCTTAAAATCGATGGCAGACTTGACACAACAACAGCTCCCGAGCTTGAAAAAACAATCAACGGTGAAGGGGAATCTCTCACAAATCTTGTGCTTGATTTCGGTGGTGTTGATTACATTTCCAGTGCAGGACTCAGAGTGCTTCTTTCAGCACAGAAGAAGATGAATATTCAGGGCAGTATGGAGCTTGTGAATGTAAGTGAATCAGTTATGGATATTCTTGAAATGACAGGCTTCGCAGAAATTCTTGTAATTAAGTAATGCAAAGGCAGGAAAGGTAAACTGAAATGAATAAAATTACATTCAGAACAGATAAAGACATTTTATACATAAATCTTGAAGGCAGAATTGATGCTTCAAACGCAACTGATGTTGAAAACGGCATCAATGAAATAAGAAAAGCAAATCAGGGTATGCATACAGTACTTGACGCAGACACACTCGAGTATATCTCAAGTGCAGGTCTTCGTATTATGCTCCGTCTGAGAAAAGAAGAGCCCGGTCTTGCAATAATCAATGTTTCACCTGATGTTTATGATATTTTTGAAATGACAGGATTCACAGAAATGATGACTGTTGAAAAAACATATCCCCGAATCAGCGTGGATAACTGCGAATTCATTGCAAAGGGTGCAAACGGTGCCGTTTACCGTTATGATGACGAAACAATCGTCAAACAGTATTTCAACAGAGATGCGCTTCCCGAAATTATGCAGGAGCGTGAATGCTCAAGAAAAGCTTTCATTCTCGGTGTAAACACGGCAATTCCTTACGGCATTGTGCGTATCGGTGACGGCTACGGAAGCCTTACAGAGCTTCTCAATGCAACATCTGTAACAAAACTCATCAGAGCTAATAAAGATGATCTGTCTCAGAGCGTTGCATATTATGTTGATGCAGTCAAAGAACTTCACGCAATAGAAACAAAGACCGGAGACCTTCCCGATTTTAAGAAATGGGTGCTCGAGTGGGTTGATTTTCTGTATGATTATCTTGACGATGCACACGCACAGAAAATGAGAAACCTTGTTGAAGGTATTCCCGACAGCAACTTCGTTATCCACGGCGATTATCATTCAAACAACGTTATGATTCAGAACGGTGAGCCTATTCTTATTGATATGGATACACTTTCAGTGGGGCATCCCGTACTTGAACTCGGTTCAATGTTCAATGCATATGTCGGTTTCGGTGAATCAGATAAAGAAGGTTCTGAAAGTTTCTTTGGTTTTGAATACGAAACAGCAAACCGTTTCTGGCGTCTTTCTCTTGCAAGATATCTCGGCACAGAGGATGAAAACACAATCACCGACGTTGAAAACAAGGCAAAAGTTATCGGTTATATGCGTATTCTCCGCCGTTGCCTGCGCAGAGATTCTGCCGAAGCAACAATAAACCATTACAGAACAAGACTTATTGAAACTCTCGACAAGGTCGATACACTTGTATTCTGATATGAAACAGATTCTTTACATAAATGCCTGTTGCAGAGAAGATTCACGCACAGATGAACTTGCACAGCATCTTCTCGGTTCTCTTGACGGGCAGATTCAGACAGTAGAGCTTTTTTGTGAAGACATAAAACCTCTTGATTCCTCTCTTCTTGCAAAAAGAGAGGAGCTTCTCAGAAACGGCAGAGCAGACGATGAATTTTTTGCATTGGCAAAGCAGTTTGCATCTGCAGATACAATTGTCATTGCCGCACCTTACTGGGATCTTATGTTTCCGTCAATGCTCAAAGTTTATCTTGAAAACATAACCGTATGCGGCATAACTTTCCGTTACTCCGAAAAAGGTATTCCGCAGTCTCTTTGCAAAGCTCAGAAGCTTTATTATGTTACCACTTCAGGCGGTTTCATCGGTGAAAATAACTTCGGTTTTGACTATATAAAAGCTCTTGCAATTGAATTTTTCGGAATCAGGGATGTAAAATTCTTCTCTGCAGAGGGGCTTGATATTGACTGTGCAGATGAAGCTGAAATTATGCAGAAAGCCAAAGGAAATATGTTTGCAGACACCTTTGTCGGCACTATTCCGTACCCCGAAAAATACGGAGAAAATCCGAAAAAAGACGGTGCTTCATCATTTGGCGGAGTGGCAGACCATAATAAGTCAAGATACTATGTTGCAAATGATTTTTTCAATATGAAAAGTGAGGGTACACTTCATATCCTGGAGCATTTTGAAACATATCAGCAGACAAAAGAATACACCTGCGGTGCAGCCAGCGCGCTTATGGTGCTCAACTGGTACGGCAAAAAACAATATGATGAAATTGCAGTAAGTCAGCTTGTGGAAAGTCATACTTCAAGAGGCTCTTCTGTTGAGAATATTGCGGATTTTTTTGATCTCATCGGCTGGGAAACAGATTTTCACGCCGGTACAGACAGAAGATTTGAAACAATTGAAGATGTCGAAAGCTTTTTTATAAATGCAATCGACCGCGGCACTCCCGTTATGATAGACTGGGTTGACTGGGCAGGTCATTGGCAGGTGCTTATAGGCATTGACACCTGTTCATCCGAAACACCCTATGACGATGTGCTGATTTTTGCAGATCCTTATGACGTAACCGACCACAAGCAGGACGGATATTACACATTTCCCCTGGGCAGATTCCTCGGAATGTGGCGTGAGGGTGCCTGCGCAGAAAAAGCTGAGCCTTACATTCAACCTTTTGTTATTGCAAAGCCAAAAAATCAATAAATTTTCGGTCAGTTTGTAAGCAGTTTGTAATATGCAGTGACTATAATATAAGTCAGAATTATAAATTCTGAAAGGAGATTTCTTATGATTAAAAACAGAACGGCACAATTGATTTTTCAGACAATCTATTGCACACTCGGTTTTGTGGGTATTGTTTCGTGTTCAGGCGTTTTTGAGGACATAACACAATTCCGCTGGGAATTCTATGTTTATTTCACAAACATCAGCAATTTCCTTTGTATAGGCATTATGTTTGCTTGTCTTGTTCAGACTATTAAGAAAAAAGAGGACAGCTTTGTTACAACTGCACCTCTTCTGAAGTTTATCGGAATGCTCGGAATCCTTCTTACCTTCCTTGTATTCAATATTATGCTTGCGGGTCAGCGTGACCCTCAGCTCAACTGGAGAATCGGCAGCCTCACATTCCACGTTGTACTTCCGATTATGTATGTTGCAGACTGGTTCCTTTTCTATGAACGCAAGAATTGTAAATGGTATTATCCAGTTGCATCAATTGCATTTCCCCTTGCATACCTCATCTTTATCTTCATTCATGCTGCAATTATGGGATTTGATACATCAATTCTCATTCCCGGCACAGATACACCGCTTATCTATCCTTACTTCTTTGTGAATCTCGAAACTCTCGGAGTTGGCGGAGTACTCAAATGGGTAGCAATTCTTCTTTCTGCATTTGTAGCCGTAGGTTTTGTATTCTTCGGACTCGACAAAATCGGCAGAAAAAAGACAGAAAAATAAAACATTAAAAAAGACGATTCATTCATAAGAATCGTCTTTATTTATTTATTCACAGAATAATATATCAACAATACGCATTCTTGCGGCTCTGATTTCTTCTTTGTGTCTATGGTCAAAACCGGGATATCCGCCCGACATATAATCTGCACGCCAGAGATAAGTAAGATAAATCAGGCATTCTTCCAGTGTTGCAGTATATAAAAGAGTATGGTCTTTTTCTATACGGTTGCAAAGTTCAAAATAATCACCATAATTCTGAACACCTACTTCATATTCCTTCAGAATCTTGGAATAATGCTTTGCAGAACAGAAATTGTTAATCAGACTTTCCGTAAAAGAGTGTTTGATCTTTTCTTTCAGACTTGTTGTACCGTCCATACTCATTGCAGGAGGTGTCTGTCTGAACTGTTCATCTATAACAAAACTCTTGTTGTGGGGGATTGGAGATGTACAGAGTCCTATTCTGTTATATGCTCCTTTACGGCTTAATGATGATTTTTCAAATTCATCGATAACTGCAATAAATTCTTCAGGTAGAATTTCTTTGACAATGGTATAGAAATAAAAAAATTCCCGGTTTCTTTCCCAATCCCATGCCGGGCAATAATATGCCCAGGCAATTGAACCTGTTATTGCTGTGAGAGTATCGCAATCACCGCCCAGGGAAACTGCATTGCGGATAGCATCCTCAAAAGATGTTGATTCAAGAAAAGCAACAATAGCTTGCGGCACAGTGCCCTGACAAGATTCATTAAAGCTGTAAGACTGACGTATTTCATCCAATGTAAAATCGATGTCATAGAAATTTGTGCGGATAAAATCAGCTATCTCATCTTTTGTCTTGTGCTGCTTTGCAAGAAAAACGGCACCTGCAACAGCCTGAGCACCCTTGATTCCCTCAGGATGATTGTGGGTAACTTCCGCTGATGCTTTTGCCAGCGACAATGCTTCATAAAGCTCAACAGCAATTATACCGCAGGGCGAAACACGCATAGCAGAGCCGTTGCCGAAACTGTTATAGGGCTTTGGGTCAAAGTCTGTCAGCCAGCGTGAAAAACGCATACCGTAACCGCCTTTAGGGCAAGGATATTGCTTTCCCAATGTCTGCATTTCTTCAATAAGAACAGTCTTGAAGTCGCTCCGGTCTTTACGACTTCTGAGAAGTGCTTTTGCCACGGCAATTGTCATAATTGAATCGTCTGTATATTCACAATCATCTGAAAAAAGCGGAAAATCTTTTGTTTTTATGTTGTTGAATTCGTATTTTGAACCAACAATATCTCCGATAATAGCTCCTAACATCAGTAATAGCTTCCTCTTTGTTTAATGTGGTAATTTTATTGTAGCAGATTTTCAAAGTCGTTGCAATAAAAAAACAAAGTCATCATACGGCAATCTTATTTTTTTGTCAGAGTAACGGGATTCGACGGCTGACCGCTGTGCCTCGTCAGAGCAAAGTTCACTTATCGTTTTTCTTGCAGAAAATACATTGTATTTCCTTTTTTTCAAAAAAGCTTTTGCTTTTTCTTTTTATTAATTTTTTTTGTATGTTCATAATTTGGTAACAATGCTAAGATATAATATTTTTGCACAAAATTAACACAGAAAAAGGAGAAATCAATATGAAAAAACTGTTTTGTCTGATTCTTACAGTTGTTCTTTCTCTTAATTGCTTATGTCTTATCGGTACAGGAGCTGCAGGTATAACCGCTTCTGCAGAGAGCTTTGAAACAGCAAACGGGGTTAAGGTTGAAATGGCACCCTTCCTCTACAAATCCACTCTTTATCAGATGGAATATACAAGCCATCAGGCCTATGAAATCAAGGAAAAGAGCGCAGATGGCGATTATGCGATTTCCCGTGAAATCAACGACCTTTCCTACACTTTTGTATTTCCTGCAGGAACTACAGAAATTGAATGCAAGGTTTCTCTCAACGGTGAAAATAATTGGACAGGTTTCAGCGTAAACTCCACAGACAACCCGGTTTATTGGGAAAAGGATGCTCAGGGCAACGTTGACTACAGCAAGCCTCTTACTTTTTATCGTGACGAGGCTGTAGCAGAATGTGACGAGTACGGTATTCTTTACAGAGATTTTCTCAAGGATGCTCAGGTAAAGGGCTTCAGAGATTACAGCAAGATTTACTGGAGACTTGTTTACACCTGTAACGGTGAAGTATTCACAGAATATTTCGACATTAAACTTTATGAATACGACGGGGCTGAAAAATACGATGTAAAGATTGCAAACTTCAATGTTGCCGGTCTTCCTTTCGGCATTTTCAGCGGTGAAGATGTTCCTGCCAACCAGAAGGCTGCTGCAAAATACCTTTCAGAGAATGATTTTGACATCGTTGCTGTACAGGAAGATTTCGGATATCACAATAATCTTGTTGATAATCTGAACGGCTTTAACTTTCTCACAAATCACACAGGCAATGTTCCCGGCGGTGACGGACTCAACGTATTCACAAAGGATATGACCATTTATAATGAAACCCGTGTAAGCTGGAATGAACAGAGCGGTATTCTTACAGACGGCTCTGATGAACTTACTCCCAAGGGCTTTGTTTACTCGGTTATAGATATCGGCAACGGTATTTATGTGGATTTCTACAACTTACACGCAGACGCATACGGCGGTGAAGGCTCAATTGCCGCAAGAACAAGTCAGTACAAGCAGCTTGCCGAATTCATCAAGGCACGTTCCGCAGAAAATGACAGACCCGTAATTGTAACAGGTGACTTCAACAATCACTTACACAGCGGTGAAGATAACAGTGCTCTTTACAATATCCTTTGCGTTGAACTCGGAATGAAAGATGCCTGGGTTGAACATCACAACAACGGTGACTATTTCAATATGTATAACTGGCACATATCAGGTCTTCCCTCATGGGGTAACTGGGACTCAGTTGAACGATTTATGTACAGAGGCGGCGGCGGTGTTGACCTTGTTGTTAATGATTTCAGATACGTTGAAGTGTATGATGACAATGGAAATGCTATCTCTGACCATGCAGCTGCTGAATGTGACTTTACCTTTATAAAAACAGAAGATTTTGCCGAAAACACTCAGGATCTTGCTGTAACAAAGCCTGCTGAAAACAATTTCATTCAGAAGATTATGTGGTTCTTCAAGGCTCTTTTCAAAATTCTTTCAGATATCGGTAATCTTCCTGAATTGCTTAAGGAATTAGGCTGAGCTGAAAGCGGAATCCGTTAAATAAAACAATAAATCCGAACCCTGTAAGAGTTCGGATTTTATTTTATATATAGGTCAGCAATTCAGCCGAAAAAATGGTTGCAAATATGAAGACTGAACAGCAAGATTTGTGTTAGGCTTCGCCGAGGAGGTTCGAATCCCTATTCTGCTTAAATAAAAAAAAGAAGACTACCAAAAGGTAATCTTCTTTTTTGAATTATAACGCATATTTTGATACAAAAGTGTCTTGGTGCATTTTGATTTTTGGTATGCGAAAAAATGATTTCATATTTGTATAAGCTAAAACATTTTGCTATTGTATTCAGTTTCTATTGAGTTAACAATATTATGAATATGCTCCCAAGCTCCATCTTGAAGTTCACTACCAAATTCGTATCGTTCTTTATACGATTTTAACTCCGCTTCTTTTTCGACGATTTTTGCTGCAATTGTTGCAAGAATTTTTTTGTCAATTTCAAATGGAGCCGTCCCACGAAATTCACAACATCTTTGACGCCAAATATATTGAAAGGCAATTAAAAGGTCACAGGGAGTACCATTCATTAAACATAATAATGTATCTTCAAAAAGCTGTTTTATTTCATAATCATTTCTGAAATATTCATATATTCCGGAAGAAAGGATAACACCATAATCGTGCTCTCCTGGGTATTCTCGATGAGAGAAAAAGTAGTTGTTTTTTCCTACTAACAAATCTGATAATTCGTTTTTACCAATGCTTTCTGAAACACGGTCTGATATCCAGTTAGACTTTTTCGCAGGTTTTAGTGTAGAATTTTCTTCCACTTCCGCTGTCATTGCAGGTTTGCTTTTCGTCTTGAAAAAATTTAAGATTCCCATTTGATTTGTACTCCTAAAATTTTTTATTATTATAAACGATTTGCAAATAAATTGCAATATAATGCAATGAAACAAAACTGGAGTTAATGACACTTATCTTTTGAGTTGAGTGTCATTGTTATTTGTTCTGGTGCGAAAATGAGAGGTTGGAGTCACTCAACTTCGACTTTGGTGTGGTCAATTTTGATACAATGAAACTAATCTTTTGTACTGGAACAGCAAAAACCTTGTGACACAAGGCTTTTTGCAAAAAGAAAAAGAACGAAAGTTGCAATACCTTTGGTATCATAACTTTCGTTCTTATATGGTCGGAGTAACGGGATTCGAACCCATGGCGACCTTTTGCGGTACCCAAAATCGGCTACGCTCGTCACTTCGCTGCCGATTTTGACCGCTGCGCCATTTCGTACTCCCTTCATCTGCCTCCGCCAGCGGTCGTACTCAATGCCTGGTCCCTCACTATTGGTTCGGAACAAACAAAAGGCTATGGGAACCAATTTCTGCAATAAAAAATATCAGGTCACCTGACGGTAACCTAAATTGCAGGATTTTTCAATATTTAGTGAAGTTTGGGCGACGCCCAAGTGAAGCAGCGGCTTTGCCGCTGTGAAGCATTATGCTTTGCACAATGTGAAGTTAAGTGTGCAAAAACACTTGCGAAGCAAACTTCACTGCATAGCAACTTCACGATGCGCAGCATCGCTTCACGTGCCGAAAGGCACACTTAGTTCGAAAAAGACCACATTTGTCCGGTAGGCAAATGTGGTCTTTTTCGTGGTCGGAGTAACGGGATTCGAACCCATGGCCTCTTGGTCCCGAAGATTGGTGCAGTCTTTTTAAAGTGTTTTAATCCTGAATATGCATGTTTTCTAAATGGTTATATATAGCCATTTCTTTAAAATTAAATTTTTGCAATCAGTTGCATTTTACGATTTTTTGGTAGATGAAACGGCAAAAAAGTTAGATGCCCGTTAGATGCTGATGAAAATTGTTGTATCTCCGAAATATTTAAAAGCAAAACCAGCCCTTTTCTATAGGGCTGGTTCTGCAATGTGATAGGTCGCATCCGTAAAACAAAACAACAAAAAACGGATACATGATGGAGAATCCATATTATCTTGAAGCGATGTAATAATTATGCTCGTCAGCATATGATGATAAAAAGAAAGTAGCCCTCTTTTTAATTAAGAGGGCTACTTTGCCGGCAAAAAACAAATATTGAATGAATAAAACGTTGTTGCATGTCATAATTAATTATAACAGTCTGTTTTAAAGATATCGTTTATTATCTTCAAAATCCGCTTTAATGTATATTCTGGCATCTAATTTCACTCTTGCTATGCTGTTCGGGTCAATAAGTATATATCCTTCACGTTTTACGAAGAGTTTATTTTCAAACAATTTCTGCATAGTACGGTTAACAGTCTGAATACAAAGTTTAGTTTCCTCTGCAATTTCATTTTGAGTAATTCTGACTTCATTCCTGTCATTTGCATTTCTCAGCAGACATAACACTACAAGCAGATTTTTCCCTGAAAGATTCTGCATTTTGGGGAAGAAGTTTTTTATCCATATCTTGTGCCATTCATTATTCGGATAAGTCACTTTCTTTCCGTATGTATTTTTTATTTTATAGAAATTTCTTGCTAACTCCTTATTGTCTTTACCGTAATATACGAGTTTAGGGTTTAACATATATCTCGAAATATCAATTTTCCTTATGAAATCATTTTTTATGAGAATTCTTAATGCTTCATTAACAACATCCTCGCTCACTTCCAGGTGGGCTGATATCGCTCTTGCTGAATAAAAAAACATATTCGATTTCTGACGTGTATTGCTGAGAACAAAACATGCGACCCGCAATTGAGATGGGCTAAGTTGTTTAAGAGTTTCAAACAGCGGTTCAATCCATACCTTTACCCAGTTCACATCAAATCTGGAATATTTTGTTTCCACGGAAAAAACCTCTCCGGTTTCTTCGTCATAAGCAATATCATGTTTAGTAACACATATAGCAGTAATATCTTTGTTCATTATATTTCTCCTTTGGAATTAATTTATTATGAAAAATACCAGCACAGATTATGAAAATGACGGTTTTTAAACCTTGAAAAAGCTTTATATATAGCCATTTCTCATTTTTTACTCTGTACTGTATTTCTTGTGTCCGGTTTTCTTTATGAAAACCATCTCTTTCATAACAAAATAATTATGACAGGGCAAAAACATAAAATGCCCTGTCATATAAAAAAAGAAAGAAAATTTTATATTTTTACGACTGCAGACGCAGTCGTTTTTTGCTGTTGAATGAGAAATGTGATTTTGGGCTGATGAATCATTGCTGTTCAAAACAGAATGTTTTATCTTTTAAAGGAAAAAGACGACATCATATTGATGCCGTCTTGAAAATTATAATGACCTTGGTAGTGCCTGTTTGCAAAATCCAAGCACTGCATTTAAGTCATACACTTCGCTTCTCAATAAATTATATTCATTACAGTCGAGGTTATCCTCAAGTGCTTTTAAATTGAAAAATTCTGTGCCATTGAAAATAACCTTATTATCAACAACAGAACGGAAATTGTTTTCCTCAGCTATACGTGTTTCAAATCTGAGCAATCCCAATGAAGTGTTAAATTCCTGAATATCAACTATTTTAGTCTTCATGTTCGTTCCTCCTTAAATGAACATCAAATCATCGGGATTATCGAATGCATCAAAAATGATTCTTGCACCGATACGGAATCCCCTTATGAATGCAGCCGATTCATTCATTGAAAAAGCAAGACCGTAGTCTTGGACATAATTATTAAACAGTTTCTTTTCATCACCATCAAGCTGATGAGAGAGTATTTCTTCTGCCACAGATAATCTGTCCCAGACTTTCTTGAAGTCTTTGTCTTTGTTAATTGAATCATTGCAAGGGGCTATGTTTCCATGAAAAAGCTCTTCTATGAAATTATTCCTCATCACACTCTTCCTCCTCATCATCATAAAAGTAGCAATCAAGTGCTTCGAAGTCCTCGATAGCTTCAAAAATCTCTGCAAGATTTTCAATACCCATAGGATAGCTCTGATGAATATACCTCTGAGTTCCGTTGCGTCCATCGTGGAATCTCACAAGAGCGTGATGATTTTCAAAGATGATTGAATAGAATGAACCATTTTCGTCTTTTTCGGTTGAAAGTTTGATGCGTCTGATTGTTTTGTCCATTGTGTTTACTCCTTAAATAAAAAATTAAGCGAAGTCTTGAATTACTCCAAAACTTCGCTTGTTATATTAATTATGAGTTGTTTGAAAGATAATAATCTGTTTTTTTATTCGAGCTGAGCGCCTATGCGGAGAGCCTTTCTCGCATCAATTGCATTGACTTTGCCATCACCTGTCAGGTCAAACACAGCAATAGGCTGATTGTAGTTTTCCATACTGTCAAGCTGAGCAGAAATTCTCAAAATAATTCGTGCGTCAATGGCATTGACTCTGCCGTCACCGTTTGCATCGCCGACAGTATATGTAACTTCGGGTATTGCAGGAATCACTCTTTCTGCAACAACTTCGCCGCAAACAAGACACTTCTGTACTTCTTTGCCTTCTGCACCAATCTGAGCCTCTGTTACAACTTCCCAATCACCTTTGGAGTGACCTGTTGCCGCAATAACAGAGTCGTTTGCTATCTTTGTATTGCAGCCTACACAATAAGTATCACCGGTATGACCTTCTGATGTGCACGTTGCAGATTTTTTATTTCGGATTTCAGTTCCGCCTGCATGATTTTTATTGTCTTTTGCAATAGTTTCAGTGTAGGTGTCTTTGCAAACAGTACAGGTACATGTTCTTATACCTGTTGTTTTGCAGGTTGCCACTGTTGTGACAGCGCTTGTATAATTATGTTTACCGGTTGCAGGAACAACAGAACCGTCTGAAACTTTTTTATTACAACCAAGACAGTATGTGTCACCTGTATATCCGCGGTTTCCGCAGTTGCCGGTCACCGCATCGCGGATTTCAGTTCCGCCGACATGGTTTGTTGAATCTATTTCAACAGGCTCTGTGTATGAATCACTGCAAACTGTACATGTGTATGTTCTCACACCCGCCTGATTACATGTCGCAGGGGTTGTGATTGCACTTGTATAGTCATGATTACCTGTTGCGGGGATTGATGTGCCGTCTGCAAGCTTTGTATCACAGCCGAGGCAGTATATATCACCTGTGTAGCCGTTGTTTCCGCAGTCTTCTGCATATGCACCACGGATTTCTGTTCCGCCGACATGGTTTGTTGAATCTATTTCAACAGGCTCTGTGTATGAATCACTGCAAACTGTACATGTATATGTTCTTACGCCTGCCTGCTTACATGTTGCAGGGGTCGTGATTACGCTTATGTAGTCATGATTGCCTGTTGCAGGGATTACTATATAAGTTGTATAATCACAATCTTTGCACATCTCATAATCATTCCAACCTATTTCGGCACACGTAGGAATTTGAGCATCAATCTGAATCATGTTGTGTGTACAAGGAATGATGCGTCTTTCTTTGTAGTTACAAACAGTACAGATACTGCTTTCATAACCATCAATACACTGCTGTGCGGGAATATCTACTGTCCACTCATCAAAAGAGTGCTTGTGGTTAAATTGTACATTTGCAGCCCAGATTACTGAGTTTGATGAAACAATTGAAATATTATCCCACTGTGTTTCTGTTCCTCCGAAATAAATGTATGAAAGCTGATTACAGCCAAGGAATACAGAATCACCAAACTCTGTTATGTTTGAAGAAACATAAATATCGGTAAGTTTTCCACAACCATTAAATGCATTTGCGGGAATCTTTGCAAGATTTCCTTCAGAGAGACAGATTTTTTCAAGATTTAAGCAATTCTTAAATACTGCACTTCCCATCGAAGAAATACTGTCAGGAAGTGAAATATATGTAAGTGCAGTACAATTTGCAAAAACTGAAGCACCTATTGATGTCAGAGATTCAGGGAAATTTAGTGTAGCAAGAGCTGTGCAACCATCAAATGCACCATCACCAATAATTTTAAGCTTTTCAGGCAGTTTGAGATTTCCAATAGCCGTACAGCCATAGAAGGCATTTGATGAAATAACTTCAAGAGAATCTGAAAATACAATATCAGTAAGTGCTGTACAGTTTTTAAATACAGAATTATTTATTGTTGTGATACCTTCACCAAGTTCAATTTTATACAAATCCGAACAGCCGTAAAATGCAGAATCTTCTATTATTGTTACACTGCCGGGAATAACAATTTCGCTGAGTGATTTGCAGTTATAGAATGCACCGTATGCTATTTCTTCAAGTCCTGAAGGAAGAACAATCTGCTGAAGATTTTTGTCATCATTAAAAGCCCTTGCTCCGATTGTTTTTACTGTTGCAGGTACAATAAATATTTTGTCGGTTTTATCGTAACAAATCAGAACTGTTTTGTCTGAATTATAGACAACACCGTCTTCAATAACCAATTCTGAGTTATAATGTACATTTGCGTTTTTAAGATTTGTGTTATTATTGCCGATGGTGATTGCATTCCACTGTTCCTGAGTTCCGCCGAAATATACATCTGTAAGATTTGTACCGTAAAAAGTGTATGTATCAATGGTTGAAACTGAAGCCGGAATATATATGTTCGTCAGATTGCTTGCACCGTTAAAAGCACTTGCCCCGATATTTTTAAGTCCCTCGGGAAGAATAACTGTATGAAGTCGATTTGCCTCTTTAAAAGCCTTCTGTTCAATGCTTTTAATTGAATCGGGAATAACATACAAATTTTCGCCGAGGCGAAAATCAATCAACATCGTTCCGTTTTTATTAAAAAGAACCTCATCTACAAGGCAATAATCTTCATCAACGTTATAAAAAACTTGGGCACAACCTAATCCAGTAGTATTGCACTCAATTTCCTTCCACTGATTCTCTGTTCCATAATAATATATGGCCCTCTTATTACCGTTTGCGTCATTAAGAGAATAAAATGAGTTACGTTTACAAACCGTAACCGATTCGGGTATTATTATTGTTTGCAAGAATTCACACCTATAAAAGCACTCAGATGGTATAGTTGTAACACCCTCAGGTATTACTATTGACTCTAAACCATTGCAATCTGAAAAAGCTCTATCTATAAGAGTTTTTGTTCCATCTTTTAATATTACACGACCATTAATCTTGCTTTTGTCTACTGCAATCAAATGATTACCTGCATAAAGTACTCCATCAATCCAATTATCCTCATTTTTATAGTATGCCGTAATTTCTATTCCCGAATAACTACTTATGCTCGTTACGTTGTCAGCGATAGAAATCTTCTCAAGTTGAGTACATCCGGAAAAAACAAAATCACTAATTGCTGTAACGGGAATACCATCAATTTTAACAGGTATTTCAACTTCTGTTGCTGAGTTCTCACAATCTGTTATTACTATTTCATTGCCATATGATTTGTAAGTTAAAACCCCGTATGTTTTAGCTGATGCGACAACTGAAATTATACACAGCATTATAACTGTAGCTGTAAGAATAAATAATTTTTTTGTGATATTTTTCATTTTTGCTTCATCTCCTGATTGTTGCTACATTTCTGTATTGAATGAATATATTCACATATATGACCGCATTCATCATCGTACCAAAGGTCAATATTGTTTACGATATCAGCCTTGTTGTTTTTCAATAAACTCATATTTATGTTCAGTTTGCTTCTTTCAATGTTCTCTTTTTTAATTCCTAAATTAATCAATTCTTCTTTTAAGCTATCAATAGTTTTTGTTTCAGGCGCAGTCATCAATTTGAATTTGTTTAAAACATTTTCAGGGATTTTAATTGCGACTCTGTCATATGTTTTGTCTGTATTGTTTTTGATAATTATTCTGAATTCATGTTCATATTCCCAGGGATATTCTTTAATAAAGAAATTCGATATTAAAACATCCTCTGAAACAGGCGGAATGATATATTTTTTGTTACGGTAAAATACTTCACAATTACCATCTTTGTAATATACCCATCCGCACAATAATTCAAAATCATTGTTTATCTTTGTCAGCGGATTATCATAGTCAGCTTTACCATTAACCACTGGATATACTATATCAATACTATTCAAGAATTTAAGCATATTGCCGGGAGTAAATTTAATTCTTACTCCTTTTCCACAAATTCCGGAATATAAATACCAAAGAGGTATTTTTTCATGTCTTGAATTACAAGTGCAGAAACTATGTATTTTATTACCATCAGTCTGATGTAAGTCTGATTCGGCAACGTCGTTCATCTCGGAAATGTTACGAACAAAGAAAAAGCAGTTCCCATTTTTATCTTTTTTTAAGATATTTTTCAAACTATTTATTGTTGTATAATGATAAAATTCGTAGCCTTTCCATTTTTCAGCAGTAGAGTTCAATATTTCATCTGTATCATTGAACGAAAATAACTCTTTTGCGGATATTAGCTGTACTTTTGGCATATTTTTCACCTTTATTGTCAAAATTATATATTTATTATATAATTTCAAACCAAACAAATCAATAATATATGTAAAAAATATATAACATTTTAATATCTATGGTATTAAATAAAATCTGCCCATAAGTAATGGTCTGCTACTACACAGGCTCTGTTATGCCCCAGGTTCTGAGAGCATTTTAATAGTGCAAGTCGGTCATAGCAGATATGTTTCTTATCTTGTCTGCAATAATAGGCAGTGCGGACATCTTTATATCCCGGTTTTAAGGTATAACCAGTTTGTGGGGTATAGTCGTAATATTCGAGATTGTTTTTGATGTCAATATTTTTGGAAGAATATGTTTTAATCACCCGATTGTGGTACATAATAAGTCGTTCGTTTTTGTATTCGCTTTTTTGTCGGGCATGCTTGTTATAAATCCTGCTTGCATAAATTGCTCTCATAGCATGTATATCGATATAGGGAATTTTGCTGAAGACTTTACTGTCTTCGGCATTTTTCATTTTCTGAACTACAAAAGCGATTTCATCTTTTGTACCGCAAATCTCAGCATATCGTTCTCGACCGCCTTTGCCGTTCTTTATGTGTATGTAATATTGACCGTCTTTTTCAATAAGTGCTGAACCACGTAAAGCAGTTATTTCTCGTCTTCGTAAGCCTGTACAGATACAAAATTTTTCAAATTCGGTGTTACCTTTGATTTGTGTAGCACGGCTTCGTTTTATATCTTTTCGCAGTCTTTTCGGGGTATTTATAAAATCGCAAGCTGAGCATCCGTACAGTTTTGCTAATGCTGAAGCCTGAAGTTTTATTGTATACGGAGATTTCTTTTCATCTATGTTCTTTTGCAGATACTCGTCGATATAAATCCTGCATTCATTGAGCGTTTTACATTTATGCTCAGCCTTACACCATTTTACAAACTGAATGCATTGCTGTAAGTATGCATTATATGTTCCGTAGCTGTATATTTTATCTTTTGAGTTTATTTTGTTTATTTTATGTGAATGTTTACTTTGCCCGATGGCAAGTTTACTGTTTAAGTTTTCGCTGACCTGACAAATCAGCGATTTTTTATTTTTATGTCCTATAATTTTCACAACCTTTCATTTTATAAATTCGATGTTAAAGAAAATCATACCCACATTATTACGAGTTATGGTTCTCGGAATCCTGACCTTTGTTGTTTCTTGCTTATCCTTTCTTGTTTTTCTCTCCATATTATCTTTGTACTGCTTTAATTATGTAATCAAACAATAAGCATAAAATAAAAAAAATCGGCATATGCTGCCGATAAAACCGTAATACATATTCACCGTTGTCCGTTTATATTGAATTTTTTCAATATAACCTGCAACGATGTTTTTTGCAAAAAAAACACCTATTGGTAAAAATATACAACTTTTCAACAGAAACTTTGTGAAACATTTTTTCAAAAATTCTATTATAGAGTTTTTTTGCTTTTTAAAAAATCATAATTCCTGCAACTGAAGAAAAAAATTCAAAAAAAATCTCAAAAAAACTGTAGGAGAAAAATTGTTTTTTGAAAACTTTCAGAATTATTACAGAAAAAATTTTTCGGAAGTCTGAAAACAATCATAATTTACATGAAAAAAGATGTTTTGGATTTTTACAAATTTTCAGAAATAACAACTCTATGCAGGAGGAAAAAATGTCCGCATCTACTCAAAGTATCGTAAAAGAAACTAACTACACAATGTTTGAAATGTATCCCGATGTTCTGAATGTTGCACAGGCAGCAAAAGCAATGAATATGGGAAGAAACAAAATTTATTCTTATCTGAAATCAGGGAAAATCAAATCTATAAGAGACGGTAACACAGAATCCGCAAAATACTATATTCCAAAAATCTATCTCATAGATTTCGTAAATGATTACAGATGCTGAAAATAACAAATTAAAAGAAAGGATATAAAAATATGACCGGTAGTATTCAAGAAAAAAACGGCAGATATCATGCAGTAGTAAATGTAAAAGGTCCCGATGGGAAAACAAAGAAAAAATGGAAGTCAACAGGACTTCCGATAAAAGGAAATAAGAAAAAAGCTGAAGAATTTTTAAGAAATTATATTGTTGAATTGGAAAACGAACAGAAGGAAAGAGAAAACAATACTCAGCCTGATGGTATTCTTTTTGCTGATTATATTGAAAAGTGGCTCGAGACTGCAAAAATCCGAATTGATGAAATAACATATCAGGGTTACAAGAATGTTGCAGATTCACAGGTAATACCGTATTTCAGAAAACATAACATATATCTTGAAAAACTCGAAAGAGAAGATATTCAGGGGTATATCAATGAAAAATATGCAAATGGCCGTGTTGACGGAAAAGGCGGATTGTCAGCAAAGAGTATTAAAACTCATATGATTGTTATCCGTCAGGCAATCAAAGAAGCTATGCGTGATAAGCTTATCACCAGCAATCCGGCAGAATTTGTTGTTATGCCGAAGATGCAAAGAAGAAATGTTGACTTTTATACTGAAAGTGAACTGAATATCTTATTTAAAGCAATAAAAAATGAACCGCTTTATTATTTTTATTACTTCTCAATCATTTTCGGACTTCGCAGAAGTGAAACTCTGGGGCTCAAGTGGGACAGCATCAATTTTGAAAACGGTATGATTACAATCAATCATACCGTAGTAAAGTTCAGTACAATCGTACAGAAGGATTGCACAAAATCTGATGCAAGCTACAGAGCATTTCCTATGATGCAGGAGATAAAAGATATCCTTGTTGAACTGAAACAGCAGGAAGAAACAAACAGAAAACTTTTCGGTAAGGATTATATTGAAAATGATTACATATTCAAAAAGGTTAACGGAGAACCTTATCGTCCTGATTATGTTTCAAAAAAATTCGGAAATCTTCTCAAGAAAAACGGTCTGAGAAAAATCAGACTTCACGATTTGAGACACAGCTGTGCAAGTCTTCTTGCAACAAACGGATATAACATGAAAGATATTCAGGAATGGCTCGGACATAAGGACATTCAGACTACTGCAAATATCTATTCTCATCTCGATATCAGCAGAAAAATACAGATTGCAGGCGCAACAGTCGGTTTTGTCCCCGGGAAAAATGCAGGAAAATCGTTAGATGCTCCGTTAGATGATTGAAAAAAGGGCAAAAAAAGAAAAGCCCTGATTCCTCAAAAGTCAAGGAATATAGGGCTTTTCGAGTGGTCGGAGTAACGGGATTCGAACCCATGGCCTCTTGGTCCCGAACCAAGCGCGATACCAAACTTCGCCATACCCCGAAAATTTATGCTCAATTATTATATATCAATAATGAGCAAAATGCAAGTGTTTGGTAAAATATTTATTCCGCCATCTTTCTGAGAGTTTCACCTGTCAGGCGGTAAACTGTCCATTCGTCCATCGGCTTTGCATCAAGTGAAATATAAAAGTCAATGCTCGGTTTATTCCAGTCAAGGCAGGACCATTCAAGTCTGCCGCAACCTC
Organism: Acutalibacteraceae bacterium; assembly: GCA_045639185.1. Taxonomy (GTDB): domain Bacteria; phylum Bacillota; class Clostridia; order Oscillospirales; family Acutalibacteraceae; genus UBA1081. The sequence goes on along the minus strand of JAZUCO010000122.1, from coordinate 15,086 downwards.
TTTCTACGGTAATTTTTGCAAGCTGTTTAAGGAGTCCTTTGCCGATTCCTTTGCCTCTGAATTCAGGTTTCACAAAGAGGTCTTCAAGGTAAATTCCCGCTCTGCCGAGGAATGTTGAAAAGTTATGGAAAAACAGTGCGAAACCTGCGTTTTTGCCGTCGACTTCAGCAAGGATAACTTCTGCATTTTTCTTATCAAAAATCCATTCTTTAAGGAGTTTTTCATCTGCAACAACGTCGTCAAGCATTTTTTCGTATTCTGCAAGCTCTTTTATAAATTCAAGTATAACCGCAATGTCTTTTTCTTCTGCAAATCTGTATGATAAATTTTCCATAACCGGTCCCCTTTTTTTAATTTCACTTTTTATATAACATATTGAATGACTTTTGTCAATTTTGCTTGTTATTTTTATTCTGTTATAGTATAATCAAAAAAAAGAGGTGAGACAGATGCAGAAAGAAAATTATCAGCTTATGCTTGAAAAAGAGCTGAAAATTATATCAGATTCTGAAGAAAAACCTAAACTGCTACTGCACGTATGCTGTGCGCCCTGCTCAAGTTATGTGCTTGAATATCTGTCTTCATATTTTGACATCACTCTGTTTTTTTATAACCCCAATATCACGTCAGAAAAAGAGTATAATTACCGCATAGATGAGGCAAAGAGGCTGATTGCCGAAATGCCGCTTCAGGGAAAAGTTGATTTTATTCCCGGCAGATATGACACTTCTGAATTCTTTGCCGTTGCAAAAGGTTTTGAAAAGGAGCCTGAGGGCGGTGAAAGATGCTTCAGATGCTATGAATTGCGTCTTGGTGAAACGGCTGAATATGCTGCATCAAACGGTTTTGACTACTTCACCACTTCGCTTTCAATAAGTCCTTACAAAAATGCTCAGAAACTTAACAGTATAGGCAGAGATTTGTCTGAAAAATGCGGTGTGAAGTATCTGTATTCCGATTTTAAGAAGAAAAACGGATACAAGCGTTCAATAGAGCTTTCTGCCGAATACGGGCTTTACAGACAAGATTTCTGCGGATGTATTTATTCCGAAGCAGAGATGAAAAGGAGAAAAGCTGATGAAAATAATGACATTTAATGTTCTGTGTGCCGGTAGAAAAGAAAATCATTGGTGCCGCAGACAGCCTCTCGTCAGAGATACAATAAAAAAATTTAAGCCTGATTTTTTCGGAATTCAGGAGGCACATTTCGGTTGGATGAGATATCTTGCAGGTCAGCTTAAAGAAAATTATGCATATGTGGGTATCGGCAAAGATGACGGTAAAAACGGCGGTGAGTTTTCCCCCGTTTTTTACAGAAAAGACAAGTTCATTGCCGTTGAAAGACTCGATTTCTGGCTGTCTGAAACACCTTGTGAGCCGTCACTCGGCTGGGACGGTGCAGAAAACAGAACCTGCAGCGGTGCTCTTTTTGAAAATATTGAAACGGGCGAAAAAATTGCCGTTTTCAATACTCATCTTGACCATATAGGCAGAACAGCTCAGGTGGAAGGTGCAAATCTTATACTTGAAAAACTGAAAAAATATGGTAATATAAAGACAGTACTGATGGGTGATTTCAACGTAACTCCCGATTCGGATATTTACAGAATTTTTGTTGACGGAGGTTTTGTTGATTCAAGAACTATTGCAGAAACTGCAGATGAAGTCAATTCTTTCCACGCATTCGGCGATAATTCAAAGATGATTGATTTTGTGTTTGTCCGTGGTGCGGAAAAAGTCAGCAACGTAATAACTGTAACAGATAAAATCGACGGCAGATATCCGTCTGACCATTATCCCGTTGTTGCAGAAATTGAATAGGAGTGTTAAATATGAAAGTAATGTCATTCAATGTTCTTTGCGGTGGCAAAGGTCAGAACTGGTGGACAAAGAGAAAATCTCTTGTAAGAGACGTTATCAGAAAGTATGAGCCTGATACATTCGGTCTTCAGGAAGCTCATTACAGATGGATGAACTATCTTTACCGAGAACTGAAAGATACATATGAATATGTCGGTGTCGGCAGAGACAACGGCAAGAGAATGGGTGAATTTTCCCCTGTTTTCTATAAGAAAGACAAGTATGAAGTTATCGAAACAGGTAATTTCTGGCTTTCAGAAACACCCGAAAAACCCGGCAAAGGCTGGGATGCAGCTTGTGTAAGAATCTGTTCTTATGCTGTTCTCAAAGAAAAGGCATCAGGCAAGAAGATTGCACACTTCAACACACATCTTGACCATATCGGTGATATTGCAAGAAGCGAAGGCGCAAAGCTTATTGCCGAAAGAGCAGACGTGTTTGAAGGTGTGCCCACAATCGTGACAGGTGACTTCAATGTTAACCCCACTTCAGGAGCTTACAAGACAATCATTGCTCAGGGCTTTACAGATGCAAGAACTCTTGACCCGAATGCAAACGATGTCAATACATACAACGGTTTTGATGAAAATTCCTCAGAAATGATTGACTTTGTTTTTATCAAAAACGGTTTCAAAGTCAAGTCCTGCAACACAATCACAGATAAAGCAGGGGACAGATATATCTCAGACCACTATCCCGTGCTTGCAGAGCTGGAAGTATAATAAAAGAAGAAAAAGCGGAGCCTCGGCTCCGCTTTAATTTTTTTGTTGTCAATCAAGCTGTGCTGCGATGCGGAGAATTTTTCTTGCATCAATTGCTGTGATTCTGCCGTCTGCATTCATATCTGCAACAGCAATCTGATATGCTGTTCCTTTTTCAATCTGAGCTGATATGCGAAGAGCGGTTCTTGCATCTATTGCTGTGATGTTTCCGTCTTTATCAAGGTCACCCATAAGAACATCATCGGGAATGTTGTCTTCGGTGGGCGGCTCTTCAACAGGAGGATTTTCTGCGGGAGGTTCCTCTTCGGGCAGGTCGTCTGCTGAATCTTTTCCGTATGTTATTGTGGCACGCAGAAGATTTTCGTTATTTTCGTTTTCAATATCAATTTTGTTCCATTTGTTTTCAGAACCTGCAAAATTTATCTTTTCAAGTCTGTTGCAGGCATAAAATGCGCCCTCTGCAATTGTTTTTACACTTTCGGGGATTGAAACTTCACGCAATGCGTCACAATAGCTGAAAGCAGCATACCCGATTTCCGTAACGCCTTCAGGAATTACTACTTTTTCAAGAGTTGAATTAAAAGCGAAAGCATAGTCGCCTACAGCATTAAGACTTGCAGGAAGATTAATTTTTTTCAGATTGTAACACCATGAAAACGCGCCCCAACCGATAGTTCGTGTACCTGCTTTTACTGTATATTCTGTTATTTTTTCATCTTCGACTTCAATCAGACAATTTCCTATATAAAGTGAATTATCTTCCCAGTTGTCAGCATTCTCATAATATGCAGTTCTTGAAAACGCGCCCCAACCGATGGATTTTATATTGTTGCCGATATTTATTTCAGAAAGATTCTTACTACCTTCAAAAGCCTGATTTCCGATAGATTCTACTGAATCAGAAATGTGTATCGATTTCAGTCCGCTTTCAAAGAACGCATAACGTTTAATATCTCTGATACTTTCGGGCAATACAACATTTTCAAGGTTATAACACCTTTCAAAAGCATTCTCTCCGATAATTTCCACGCTGTCAGGTATTTCAATTTTTGCAAGTTCTTCACATGAACTGAATGCACCGTTGCCGATTTCTTTTACACCATAAGGAATAGTGTAAGAATCTTTTGTTGTATCAACACCATCATTTTCATAGCCTCCCCAATGATATGCACCGACTTTGAGAGCAGGGAAGCAGATAAGCTTTGTCTGGTCTTTATTGAAAAGCACTCCGTCTTCAGACATATAATTGGGATTGTCTTTGTCTACATTTATATTGTAAAGATGATGTGAATTATAAAACGCAAATTCTTCAATGGTTGTAACACTTGCAGGAATCGTCAGGTTGAGTGTTGCGTACATTCTGCAGAATGCAAATTCTTTGATTGTTGTAACGGTATCGGGAATTGTATAGTGCTGACGATTGTTTCCTATTGCATATCTGAGAAGTTTGGTTTTGTCTTTGTTGAACAGATTACCGTCCTGACTTGAATAATGCTGATTTCTTTCATCAACATAAATATTTTCCACATTGAAACACTGTGAGCCGAATGTATTAATAATTTTATCCACATATGCAGGAATTGTAACAGAGCTCATATCGGGCTCAAAATTGAATGCGGCATCAAAAATTGTTGTTACGGGGCAGCCGTTAATTTTTTCGGGAATGACGCAGTCCCCCGTAATATTTGAATCGGTGTATTCAATAGTGACTTCACCGAGAGCAATTGAATAGCCCATATGTAACGTTTCATTGTACTGTGTAGGCTGACATACTGCATAATAAGATTCTGTACAGTTGAAAACAATGTTTGCTGTTTTAAGTACATCATTGCCCTGTGCAACGGTAATTTTTTCCCATTCTGCTTCAGTACCTTCAAAATAGATGTTTTCAACATTTTCAGAGAGGTTGAAACCCCAGAAACCGATTTCCTTTACCTTTTTGTTGATGAAAACATCGGTAAGTGAACCGCATTCCCTGAGCATCTGAGCGGGTATTGATGTTATATTTTTGCCTGTATAAATTGCTTTGAGTGAGAAACAATCACCGAATGCATCATCACCGATTGATGTGACCGAATCGGGAATGCTTACAATTTCAAGCAGAGAATTCCAGAAAGCACCGTAGCCGATTTTTTTGAGTGTTTTTGGAAATTCAACATGAGATATGTGTGACTGGAGAAATGCGTTTTCTCCGATTTCGGTAACGGGATAGCCTTTGATTTTTTCGGGAAGCGTAATCTGACCGTATACGTTTTCGTCAAAGTCGGTGATTATAACTTCTTTGTTTTTGATTTCGTAAGTGATATATTGCAAGACATCATCTGCCGCAGATGATACAAGGCTCATTTCCGTGAATATTGACACGAGCATAAGCACAGACAAAACAGCAGAAAGAGTTCTTCTGAAAATATTTTTCATAAATTTGCCACCTCTTGACGGTTTATAAAATAATAATAGCACAGAAAATAAAGTAAAACAATGTGAAATAGCTACAAAATTAAGTCCCGGATTTTGTATGGAAAAATGTGCATAAAGTTTCAAAAAAGACGGAAAAATTTTATCATTGCAAAAGACAGCTCTTATGAATAAGATATAAGTAAGGGGTGTGGTTGTAATGGTAATAAAAGCTCAGACAGATAACAGAATTTCCATCGAGCTTACAAAGGAAGACCTTGAAAATCTTGATATTACATATGATGAACTTGATTATTCGAATGTGGAAACACGCAGAGTGCTCTGGACTCTGCTTGATGAGGCAGGGACGACGCTCGGCAGAAATATAAGCCTTGCAAATCAGATGCTTATTGAAGCCGTGCCTGATGAAAAAGGCGGCTGTACACTTTATTTTACCATAACAGATGAGAATTTCAGTTTTGACAATGAACCGTCTTCTTCGGGGAAATTCAATACAAAAACTGTCTGTCAGTCCTCTGATATTGAAAACATCGGAGCACTTGCCAGAGCACTTCATAATTCAGATTGTGTTTCAAGCAGTGAACTTTATACCGACGGCAAAAAATACCGTCTTATCCTATCGTCAAAACCTGCCCGTTCGCAAAAAACAAAAACCGTCGCAAACGAGTTCTGCGACATCTGTTGCAGTAACTCTGCGGCGGTTACATATGAACATTGGAAACTCCTTGCATCACCAGATGCAATAGGTGTGCTTGCGGTGCTGAGCAGGTAAACAATAATTTACGTGGCTTTACGCCACTAAATTATTGTTTAAGCTTCTTTATTGCTTCGGCTCTGTCAGTGGCTTTGAAGACGTAGCTGCCTGCAACGAGCACATCAGCTCCGTTTTCAGTTGCTGCAGAAACTGTTTTGTCGTCAATTCCGCCGTCAACCTGAATGCGAAGATCAAGTCCGAGTTCGTTTGCTTTTTCTCTGATAGCTTTTACCTTTGGCATTGTTTCGGGCATAAATGACTGACCTCCGAAACCGGGTTCAACTGTCATAACAAGCACCATATAAAGGTTTTCAAGATAAGGGAATACAACATCGGCAGGTGTGCCGGGTTTGATTGAAAGTGCAGGTTTGATACCTGCACTTTTTATTTTTTCAATGGTGCCTTTCACGTCATCTGTAGCTTCAATATGGAAAGTGATTATATCTGCACCTGCTTTTGCAAAATCATCAATGTATCTTGCAGGTTCGTTTATCATAAGATGAACATCAAAGGGGAGCTTTGTCTTGCCTTTGAGACAGGATATGACAGGTGCACCGAGTGTGATGTTTGGCACAAACATACCGTCCATAACATCGATATGAACAAGGTCTGCGCCTGCAATTTCTATTGATTTAACTTCTTCGGCAAGTCTTGAGAAATCACTTGCGAGAATTGAAGGGGAAATAAGCATTTTTTTACCTCTTTTTCAGACTTTTCAGGCTGAGAAAATCGCTGAGAATATACCCAGAATTTTTTCAAGGAACTGATGAATTTGTTCAATGACAGAAGTCATTTTATTTGTTGTTTTTGAGTTTACATCCCATATTGCAAAGAGTTTTGTATTGTCTTCAACAACAAGTGTATCACCGGGATAATATACAGTTCCTACGTTGTAGGGACTTGTTGTCCAACCGAGGAATTTTACATTGCTCTTTGTTGATTCGGGAGCGGGAAGCACAATTGCTTCATCTTCAAACTTATAAATAGTGGTGTCTTTTATAAGTGTTTTGCCGTACTGACCCACATCATATTTTACAAAATATGTGTTGTTGCTGTATGCATTGCTGAGGAATGAATATCTTGACTCTGTATACTGAGAAACTACGTTTACATTCAGATTGAACTGATTCTCAACATTTTCAAGGTCTGTTGTTCCGAAAACATTCCATCTGACGTGATTCATAATAACAGAGCTCTTGTTTTTCTGAGCTAAATCGTCAATAAGTTCTCTGAGTGTTTCATAGTAAGGGTCAATTTCAGAATGCCACAAATTCTGCACTTCTGTCTGGAATACATAGTGAGAAAATGCCTGAGCGAGAAGAGCATTCTTGCTTTTTGCGTGGTTTCCGATGTAACAGGTCTGGATGTAAAGCAGATTGGGGTCTGCTACGTTCGGAACACTGTTTATAAGTTCGTTGGGCATTGCTGTGCCGAGGGAAAGGTCATAGTCCCAGGCAGGACCTGCAACGAGTTTGCCTTCAACATCTTTGTAAAGATAGAAACTTGAACTGCATCCGTCAAAGTTTGCTGTGTATTCAAGCATAATATACATTCTTGCAAGAGACTGCATATCAATATATTCGCTGAAGTGCTTACCCTTTGAGTTGTAGCCTGTTGAAGAATAAAGTGCATCTTCGAATTCCTGATAATAGCCTCTGATGTACTGTACCTGATTTTTTGTTGCGTATTCAGGTGTTTTTACAACAACAGCCTGACCGATTTTTGTTATGAAACCTGATGCTTCATCGGGATAACGGTAAATTTTTTCAAGCTCAAGCAGATAACCGCCTGTTATGTTTTCGGGGTTGTTAGGGATGTCTGCATATTTGTAAGTATTGAGCTTTGTTGAATTCTGACTGCCTGCAAGGGGGTATTCGTCAAGATCAAGCTCATTTACATCTTCTGTTTCACCCTCAAGGTCATAGATATCGATTCTGTTTTCACCAATATCAACCTTTTCTGTGAGAAGATACAGACCCATATATTCACCGTTGACATACAATTCATTCTGATATGTGTCAGAAGTTGTGTCAATGCCGATTTCTCTTGCGATTGAGTATGCAATCTGGTTACGCATCAATGTTGCATCTGCGTGGTTTGAAAGAAGACACCAGCTTTTGTGCTTGCCCATTCCGAAAAGGTCTGCCTTGCTTTCGAGTTTGATGTTGTAGGGTTTCTTTTCGTGGAGCCATGTTGAGTTGCCTCTGCCTTTGATGTAATCAAGCTCACCGTCATACTGCACGTTGCCGTCTTTGTCTGCAATGAGAATTGTGCCTTTTTCTTTATGCTCCTTGTCTGCGTGGACAGCGTCAAGATTGCCGCTTTCTGTGTTGATGTAGATAACACCCGTATCAGTTGCCTGAAGCACGCAGAGATTGAAAGTTTCATTTTTGCAGGTGAGTGTGAAATCCTGACCTGATGCAAAAATATCTGTCTTTGTGCCGCTTGTGAGTGTCACATCACCGCATTTTACTTCATCCTCAGCTTCAAACCATACTGTGAGGTTATTTCTGTCAGCAGTTGCAGGCAGGAAGATGTAATATTTTCCGTCGTAGCTGTGATACCAGTTGATTGCACCAAGCTCAGATTCGCTGTCCGCTGATGCGGTGCCCACCGTGAATGATGAAACCGGTGGCTCCTTTGCATAGGAATTTACAAAAAATATTGAAAATAACATAGTCACAAGCAGAATCGCTGCAACAGTTCTTGTCTTTTTCATAATATAACCTCCATAACGGAATCTTTATTACAGTATATCACAATAAATATATATTTTTCAATACCGAGTTAAGTTTTGGAATATATTATAAAATAAAAATAAAGCATTGACATTCTTACATAAAAAATATATTATTATTATGAATACGAATAATTATTGGTTCAGGCAGTTTTATACTGCCGTTGTAAGAGTTGAATCGGAGGAAAAGAATGAAATTCAGAAAGCTGATAGCAGTTTTTATGACTGTGCTCATATTGATTTCTGCATTATCGTGCGGTTTTAATGCGCTGGCACTGGTAATGTGTGAAACACAGTATTCTTATGATACGGCAAACCCGTCGTGGCTTAAGGATATGATTGTAAAAGAAAATATGAATAATATTGACGGTTTGTCACAGCGCAATACACTTGTTGCAAAGGCTCAGTATCCTTACACAGCAACAGCAGAGTCTTTCAAAGAGGATGTTGAGACATATGAGTCTGTTTATACACTCAATGAAAATATGACAAATGTCATCTATCTTTATATGCTTGACCTTGCACTCGGTTTTGCAGGCAATGCGGGTGACAGCTATTCAGACGAATTCATACGCTCATATCTTGAGAGTATAGGTATTGTTTATCCCGAAAAAGAGACAGAAGAAACTGCTGTTGTTGCAAGAGCGTTGTTTTCAATCATCACTGCAGATGAAAATTATGTTGTACAGAGAGGAACAGGTCTTTATGATGCATTCACAGCATATATTTCTGACCTGCTTGGCGTAAAGCTTGATTCGGTTATCAAATTTGATGAGGATACACAGCTTACAGGTCTCAAGGATTACGTAATCGCTGCATGTAAGTTTATGCTTTTCAGTGCAGGCTACAATGTAACATCTTCAACTTCTGATGAAGAAATATACCGTCTTATCGCTATAATGACAATCCGTTCTCAGGGCATTACAATTGACTCTTCAACTGCAACTTTTGAAGAAATCAAGATTAAATATCTTTGTGCGGTTATGTGTGAAATCTACGGAGTATCAATCGATACAAAGGGTTTTGAAAAAGCTGTGAATGATGATAATCTCGCATTCTATATGCTTCAGCTTATCGGCAAGGAAAACGGTGTCACCGTGCGTGATACAGAGTCATACACAAAGGCTTTTGATATCATCTGTCAGAATACACACTACTTTGACCTTGAAGAAGGCGAATTCTACGCAGATATTTTTGAGTACGATGTAACACTCAAGTATAAGAGCGAAAATATATGGGTATATCCCCAGACAATCAGCGCCACAAGTGAGTCAGAGGGTGTAACGGTAAAAGTTCTTATCAACAATGAGGTTGTAAGAGAAAACTATTATGTCAAACTTGCAATTGATTCAGAAGCTGAGTCCGTGCCCATTCTTGTGACTGTTGAATATACAGGCAAAAACGGTTCAACAACTTCTTCAACATACAAATTCAACATCATTCAGGGTGAAACTCAGGCAGTTGCGGGAAATACTGTTTCTGATGCTCTCGGTTCGGTAAAAGATTATGTTGACAAGGTTGTGGGAGACCTGGGAATGGATTCTTCCATTGCAGATATTGTTCAGAAGATTCCCTTTAAGATTCCCGAAAGAATTCTCAGCATAACATCTCTTATGCTTCCCTCAATCGGTTTAGGCTCAATAGCATCAGACTTCCTTGCGCTGATTTTCGGCTACTCAAAAGATGATGATTCACATATTGATACAGAAGGTATAGGCGGTGTAGGCGGACTTGACGCTTTTGAACAGTCACAGTCAAACAATTCATCACAGAGTATGAACTTCGGTCAGCTCAATCTGGGAAATCTGAATATTCAGTATCCTCAGCAGAAACCGATTATTCCTGCAGATACCGTTATTGTTCCCGATGCGGGGAATCAGTATCCCGATAATACGGATAATACTCAGCAGAACTGGTTTGAGGAAATTATTGATGACCCCATAACAGTTGTCGTGTTCATAATAATACTTGCATCAACATTTGTGATATGTTTTGCAGTATTCCTTAAATTGCTTGAAAAGAAAAACAACAAGAGTAAAAAAAAGAAGAATAAATAAAATGAAATTTTAAGATACAGGCGCAGAAAAATTATATATTTTAAGAAAAAATCAAGTTTTCGGATGTATAGTACAGAAAACGAGATTTGCCGGTGCCTTATCTTTTGGGGAGAGGATAAAAATGGCAAATGAAAGAATTATGATTGTTGATGATGATGTCAATATCTGCGAATTGCTCAGACTTTATCTTGAAAAAGAAAAGTATACTGTTATGATTGTCAATGACGGTCTTGAAGCAGTAAGCTCTTTTGCAGAAATGAAGCCCGACCTTGTGCTTCTTGACATTATGCTTCCCGGTCTTGACGGATGGCAGGTGTGCAGAAAACTTCGTGCATTGTCAAATGTTCCCATCATTATGCTTTCTGCAAAGGGTGAAACTTTTGATAAAGTTCTCGGTCTTGAGCTCGGTGCAGATGACTACATCGTCAAGCCCTTTGAAACAAAAGAGGTTCTCGCACGTATAAAGGCTGTTCTCAGACGAACAGTTTCTTCTGCGGCAGAACAGATCAAAGAGGTTCATTACGATCAGCTTTCAATCAATCTTACAAACTACGAACTCAAAGTAAAGGGAGCACAGGTGGATACTCCTCCCAAAGAACTCGAACTTATTTTCCACCTTGCAAGTAATCCCAACAGAGTTTTCACAAGAGACCAGCTTCTTGATGAAGTATGGGGCTTTGATTACTACGGCGATTCAAGAACTGTTGACGTTCACGTCAAGAGACTCCGTGAAAAGCTTGAAGGCGTTTCCGATAAATGGGAACTCAAGACAGTATGGAGTGTCGGTTATAAATTTGAAACAAAAGATTGATAACGGGATCTGGTTTTAATGTCTTCAAAAAAGAATAAAAACCGTCGCAGAGTAAGTCTGTTTTCAAAATATATGATGTTTTTCCTGAGCGTGGAGCTTGTAAGCCTTATCATTCTCGGTGCGGTTATAGGTATTTTTGTCACGGAGACCTGGGAAGACGAGCAGAAACAGCGACTTTATGAATATTCGCAGAATGTTTCTGACGCATATCAGGAATATCTTCAGTCTGAGGGCAATTCAGCATCGGCAGGTCTTTGCTATACGCTCGACAGTATGTCCGCAGCTGCAAAGGCAGATGTTTATATCACAGATGTTTCGGGAAACATTATATTCTGCAGACATATGAGCAGTAACGAGGCGTCACAGAGTCCCGCAAACTGCCAAGAGCATTCAGTTATAAAAATCCCCGGTGAAATAACAACGGGTATTCTCACAAGTGGTATCCTTGCAACAAAAAGTGACCTTGGCGGATTGTATGACGATGAATATTTTGTGTCGGCATCAGTTTCCAAGAAGAGTTTTGATGACGATACGGATGCAATTGTTTTTGCCGTGCAGGATATCGAAACAGGTCTCGGAATATACAGGGTGAAATTCGTCAATCTGTATTCGGCGGCGGCAATCGGCTTTATGCTCATAACGGGGCTTATTGCCTATATAATGACTTATAATATGACAAAGCCTCTCAAGGATATGTCAGACGCAACAAAGCGTTTTTCCGAAGGGGATTTTTCATACAGAATAAAAAACAGAAAAAGAAACACGGTAAGAGAGTTTGACGAGCTTTCCGCTGCAATGAATGCAATGGCTGTTGACCTTGAACAACTTGAAAATTCAAGAACGGAATTCGTTGCAAACGTCTCTCACGAGCTGAAAACTCCTATGACGACTATAGGAGGATTCATAGACGGTGTGCTTGACGGCACAATCGATGAATCAAAACGTGAGTATTACCTCAGAATCGTTTCTGAGGAAATAAAAAGACTTTCACGTCTTGTTGTTTCAATGCTCAATATGTCAAAAATGGAAGCAGGGGAGCTGAGAATAAATCCGTCTCAGTTCAGTCTCACTCAGCAGATAGTAAATATTTTTATCGGATTTGAACAGAAGATAAATGACAAGAATATAAACATAAAGGGACTCGAATTTCTTTCAAGTGTGTATATTTTTGCAGACCATGATATGCTCAGCCAGGTGTTCTATAATCTTGTGGACAATGCTGTAAAATTCACCGACAAAGGTGGTGAAATTTCAGTTTCAATGTCTGCGGAGGAAGACAATATTTCTGTTGTTATCAGAAACACGGGCAAGGGAATTGCTCAGAAAGATATAAATCACGTGTTTGAACGTTTTTATAAAGGTGACAAATCAAGAAGTCTTGATGCAAAGAGTGCAGGCCTCGGTCTGTTCATCGTAAAAAATATTGTGGAGCTTCACAAAGGTGATATTTCCGTTATGAGTACAGAGGGGAAATTCACAGAATTTACAGTTAACTTAAAAACCAGACTTTCCGAAGTCTGATTTAATATATCGTTTTTCGGAGGAAACAAAATGGATAATGAAATCAGGAACGGCGATAATTCCGGAAATGAAAATTTTCAGGAAAACAATATTACTCAGCCTTCTCAGAACGGTCTTGATTTTTCAGATGAAAAAACAGCTGAAATAGCTGAACCTCAGCAGACTGCAGAGATTGTCAATGACGCACAGCAGAATGTTCAGCAGAACAATGCTCAGACAGGCGAATATCATTATGACAGAGAGCAGTATAACAATCAGGTAAGAGCTTCTTCCGATTACGGATATTATTCTCAGCAGAACAACAGCCCTTATCAGCAGAATTATAATTATAATCAGAATAACTTCAATCAGAATAATTATAATCCCGTTAATTTCAATCAGAACAGATATAATCAGAATCCTGATAATTACAATCAGAATTCCGAAAGGCAGAATAACAGTTTTAACAGCGGTAATCAGCCTCCCGAAGGGTTCAATCCCCCTCCTTCAAAAAAGAACAACGGTATGAAAGTGTTCATCGCACTCATTGCGGTAATTGTTGTGCTTTCAGTTGCTCTTATTGTTGCAATCTTTGCAGGTGACGGCTCAGACATAACACCTTTCCCCGGTATCGGTGAGCCTTCATCAGACGTTGTGACAGAGAAACCCAATACAGATAATGTGGGTGATATCCAGCCGGATGCAGGCACAATAAATGCAGGCGAAGCTGTTGAAGTTGCAAAAATCGCACAGCAGTATAATGTGGGAATTCTTGTTTATCAGAAGAATTCACTCTATACAGAAGGATCAGGCGTTGTTGTAAAGGAAGATGATGACGGTACGTACACCTACATCGTAACTTGTGCACACGTTGTAAACCACTCAAACGTTGCACTGTCAGTTCTTATGGCAGACGGAACAGAATACCCTGCAGACCTTGTGGGTATGGACACAAGAACAGACCTTGCTGTTGTCAGAATCGAAGCTTCAGGGCTTACAGCGGCAACTCTTGCTTCATCAGAAAACCTTGTTGTGGGTCAGGCTGTGTATGCGGTTGGTAATCCCGGTGGTTCAGAATTTTTCGGTTCTTTCACAAACGGTATAATTTCAGCAATCGACAGACCTGTCAGCTCAAATACAGGCTACGAAATGGAATGTATCCAGCATACAGCTGCAATCAACCCCGGTAATTCAGGCGGTGCGCTTGTAAACGGTGACGGTCAGCTTGTAGGCATAAATTCAATGAAAATCGCATCAACAGAATATGAGGGAATGGGTTTTGCCGTACCTTCAGACGTTGTTGCAGAAGTTTTCAATTCAATCATAGCAAACGGTTATGTTGCAGGCAGAGCAAAGCTCGGTATTTCTTATCAGACACCGTCAAATTACAGCCAGACATACGCAATGTATGTGCAAATGAAGGGGCTTCCCTCAGGTACAATCGTTATTGCTGAAATCGGCAGTGACAGCGACCTTGCAAATAAAGATGTAAAGGTCGGAGATATGATTGTTGCTGTAAACGGAACAAATATGACAAACTCAGGTATGCTTGCAGATATGATTGAAGATATGTCTGTAGGTGATACACTCAGACTTAAGATTGTAAGAGTCAATACAGATGACTGGTCACAGACAGAGTTTGAAGTTACCGTAACTCTTGTTGAGGACAGAGGTAACGCAACAGCCTCATCTTCTTCAGACAACAGCAGCGACAGTCAGGATCCCTTCTCAAACGGTGGCGGCGCTGACGACTGGTACGAATATTACAAAGATTTCTTTGGTTATTGATGATAAATCTCCCGTTTCTCAGGAAGCGGGAGTGTTTTTGTAAACAATAATTTAGCTAAGCAGAAATTGATTGATATATCGTAGGGGCGATGATTCATCGCCCGGCACGAATGTGCATTTTTCGAAGGAAAATAAAACGGCAGAGCCGTTATTGTTCGCTTTGCTCACAATCGGGCGTTGGATCAACGCCCCTACAAGCTCGATTTTAATTTCTTCAAACATTTCCGCTAAATTATTGTTTATTCTTTCAATATTCATAAAAATATGCTTGTATTTCTTGTGTAATTGTGATAGTATAGCTGTGAAATAATACTGCGGAGGTATTTAATATGGCAGAAAACATTCTCGACCGTTTCAAATCAAGCACAGAGGAGCAGGTGGTCGATGCTTCTAAAAAAGTTAAAGTAGGTATCATCGGTACAGGCTGGATTGCAGAAGCTCA
>JAZUCO010000121.1:0-8865 GCA_045639185.1 Acutalibacteraceae bacterium | reverse complement strand
TGCATTCCCCCTTAACGGTAATGCTCAGGACCTTCTTCTCGGTGCTCCCTCAGAAGTTACAAATCAGCAGCTTGAAGATGTACATCTTCTCGGTTCAGGCAGTGCTCTTGCGCAGCGTCAGGCAGCAACTGCAGGTGGCAGCAAAGCTTCTGCAAAGCGTTCAACATTCTCAAACGCTCAGCAGCTCAATCAGCTTGCACTCTCAGAAGATGAAGAAGCTCTTATGCAGAACATCTTTGCTGATATGAAAGAAAAAGAAAAGATTCTTGAAAACTGCAACACAGAAAACGTTGAAGAAATGGTTCATGTAAATCCCATGACAAATGTTCTTCGTGAAGATGTACGCAGTCAGCCGTTCTCAAGAGAGAGCCTTCTTGAAGGTGCTCCCGAAAGAAATGAAGACAGCTGGCAGGTTCCCAGACTTGTTAAGTGAGGTGGCATAAATGAAAGAATATACAACAATGATTTGTGAAAAAGGCAACATTGCAGTTGATGATACAATTCTTGTAAAAGATGCACCATCAACAGCAGGTTCATATATGCTTGATGGTTTCAAGCCCCTTTTTAGCGCAGAAGCAGTCACAAGACTTGAAGCAAAAGGCTATACAGTTTCAGGTAAAACAAGTGTAGGCGAATTCGGTCTTGATCTTCTCGGTGAATTCTCATATTACGCAGCTCAGGAAGGCACACTCAAGGGTGCAGCAGCTGAACTTGTTGCAAAAGGTGACGTTAAGGCAGCGCTCGGTGTTGATATGAACGGTACAACAAGACGTGCAGCAGCACTTTCAGGTATTGATTTCCTCAAGCCCACATACGGCACAGTTTCACGTTACGGTATTATCTCCTGTGCAGCATCAGGCGAACAGCTCGGTGTATATGCAAAGAATGCCGCAGATGTAAGCGAGATTATGACTGTTATTGCAGGGCATGACTCAAAGGACGGCACAAGCCTTCCCGCAGAAAGCTATGATTATGCAGTTGCAGACGTAAAAGATGCAAAAGTATGTATCATCAAAGAACTTCTCGACAAAGCTGACGATTCTGTAAAAGCAAACGTAATGGCTTATGCAGAATCTCTCAAGGCTCAGGGTGTTACTGTTGAAGAAATCAGCTGTGACCTCTTCGATATTGCAAACACAGCATGGCAGATTCTTATGTGTGCTGAAACATGTAACAACGTTTCACGTTATGACGGTGTTAAATACGGTCACAGAGCTGAAAAATACAGAAACATTGACGAACTTTATGTAAACTCAAGAACAGAAGGTTTTAACTTCCTTACAAAGGCAGTTATACTTTACGGTTCAGATGTTCTATCAAAGAACAGATATAAAGATTGTTACGACAAATCTCTCAGAGTACGTCGTGTTGTAAGTGAAGGTATTGCAAAGATTTTTGAAAAATATGATGCAATTCTCACTCCCGTATGCGCTAAAGCTTCATACGAAGCTTATGATATAAACGATGCTTTCGGCAAAGTGTTTGAAGAAAGTGTATTTACAGCAGTTCCCAACCTTATCGGCTCTCCTGCTCTTGTAACAAAGGGTGTTCAGCTTATGGGTAAGAACTACAGCGAAAAAACACTTCTCTGCATTGCAGACATTATTGAAAGGAAGGGTGAATGATTATGAATTATGAAGTAGTAATCGGTCTTGAAACTCATGTTGAACTTGACACTGCATCAAAGATTTTCTGTTCCTGCGGCGGTCATTCTTCTGCAAACGAACCCAATGACTGTGTCTGCCCTGCCTGCTCAGGTATGCCCGGTATGCTCCCCGTAATGAACAAAAGAGTTGTTGAACTCGCTGTTACTGCAGGTCTTATGCTTAACTGCGAAATCAGCCGTTACACAACATTTGACAAGAAAAACTACTACTATCCCGACCTTCCCTGTGCATATCAGATCACACAGCTCAATCACCCCATCTGTACAAACGGTGTTGTAACACTCAAGACATCTCAGGGTGCAAGAGATATCAGAATCAAGCAGATTCATATGGAAGAAGATGCAGGTAAGCTTGTTCACAGCGGAAACTCATCATTTGTTGACTTTAACCGTACAAGTGTGCCTCTTATGGAAATCGTTACTCAGCCCGACTTCAGAAGTGCAGAAGAAGTTGTAACTTACCTCGGCAAACTCAAGAATATGTTCCGTTCAGGCGGCATTTCTGAGTGCGAAGAAGGCGCAATGCGTTGCGACGTTAATATTTCTGTTCGTCCCGAAGGCAGCGAAGAATTCGGTATCAGAACAGAAATCAAGAATATGAGCTCATTTGAAGCTATTGAAAAGGCTATCAAGTACGAATCACAGCGTCATATTGATGCTATTGAATTCGGTACAGAAGAACTCGTTCAGGAAACAAGAAGATTTGACGATGTAACAGGCAAGACATCTGCTATGAGAAACAAGGAAACAGAAGCAGACTACCGTTACTTCCCCGATGCCAACCTTATGCCCATCGTAATCGACGACGAATGGCTTGAAGCTATCAAGGCTGCAAAGCCCACAGCAGTTGACGAAAAGGCTGAAGAATACAGAGAAGCAGGCATTTCTGACAAGGAAATCGATATGCTTCTTGCAAACAACAAGATTCTCAGACTTCTTGATGATACAGTTGCACTCGGCTGTAACATGAAAGACACAGCTGCTTATATCCTTACAGACTGTATGGGTATTCTGCGTAAGGCAGGCAAGACAATTTCTGAGCTTGATATCACAGCAGAAAATCTTGCTGCAGTTATCAAGATGGTTGCAGACGGCAAAATCAACAGAAATGCAGGTAAGAAAGTTCTTATCGCAATGATTGAAGACGGTGCAGACCCTGTTGAATTCTGTAAAGCTAACGGTCTTGACAAGCAGGTTGACTCATCAGCTGTAGAAGGTATTGTTGATGCTGTTATCGCAAACAATGCTCAGGCAGTTGAAGACTTCAGAAACGGTAAAGTCAAGGCTCTTCAGGCTCTCTTTGGTGCTTGTATGAAAGAACTCAAGGGTGCAGGTGACCCCACAGTAATCAAGGCTCTCCTTGAAGAAAAACTCAAATAAAAAAAGTTTACGGGAGTAATACTGCTCCCGTTTATTTTTAAGGTGATAAAAATGACTGATAGACTTTTTGAAAAAGATGCTTATTGCAGAAGTTTTTCTGCAAACGTAATTTCCTGTGAAGAAAAAGACGGTGCATTTATCATTGTTCTTGACAAAACAGCCTTTTTCCCCGAAGGCGGAGGTCAGGCTCCCGACAAAGGCTCGATAAATGGCGAAAATGTTCTTGATGTTCAGGAAAAAGACGGTATTGTTTATCATAAAACAGCAAACTCATTCAATATCGGTGACACTGTCAGTTGTGAGCTTGATTGGAATCTTCGTTTTGAAAGAATGCAGAGTCACGCGGGTGAACACATTGTATCAGGTATTGTAAATTCACTTTTCGGATATGATAATGTTGGGTTCCATATGAGTGAAAAGACAATGACTGTTGATTTCAGCGGTCCTCTCACAGCAGAAGACATTGCAAAGATAGAAATTGAATCAAATAAGGCTGTTTACAGAAATGTGCCGATTACTGCATCATATCCTACCAAGGAAGAACTTGCAGATACTGATTACAGAAGCAAAATAGAGCCTCGTGACGGCATAAGACTCATTACGATTGAAGGAGTTGATTGCTGTGCCTGCTGTGCTCCTCATCCTGCATTTTCAGGCGAAATCGGTGTTATAAAAATCATTGATTTCTGCCCTCATAAAGGTGGTACAAGAATTGAGATGGTTGCAGGTATAAATGCTCTGCTTGACTACTCTGCCCTTCACACATCAGTAAAGGCTGTAATGAACCTGCTTTCTGCAAAGCGTGACTCAATTGCAGATTCTGTTGCAAAACTTCAGGAAACTGCAAATGCATTCAAATCAGAAAACGGAAAATTATCAAGAAAACTTGCTCTTGCATCTCTCAATCCGACAAACGTTAACGGCTGTGCTTACGCAATATGCGAAAATATGTCCTACGATGACCTCAGAGAGTGTTCAAACAATTTAATTGATAACGGAGCAAGAAAATGTATTCTCCTTTCACAGGCAGACTCAGACAATTATATTTACGTTGTCAGCAGTACTGAAAATAATGTAAGAACAATTGTTACAGGTCTCAATTCAGCTTTCAACGGTAAAGGCGGCGGCAAAGATAACTATGCTCAGGGCAAACTCTCAGCAACCGATAAATCAACTGTTGAAGAATATATAAAAGCAATTTTTGCATAAAACAAAATAACAGCGGTATTCCTTAAATTAGGATTACCGCTGTATTTTTTTGACTTTTATTAATTACTGCTGTGCTTTCTGAGCAAGATGCTGTTCTCTTGCGCTGACACGACCTTCAGTTTTAATATCGCCTGCTTTTGTAAGGGCAATCTTTGTAAGGAAAGGACCTACGATTTCATAAATCAGAACAGCAAAGAGTGTGATATTACGAACAATTGCACCATCAGGTCCGAGTTCAATTGCTTTACCTGCCATGCCGAGTGCAACACCTGCCTGAGGAAGAAGTGTTATGCCGAGATACTTGATTATATTCGGATCACACTTTGTGATTTTTGCGCTGATATTAGCACCAAAACATTTACCTGCTGAACGGAATGCAATATATGCAATACCTGCAATTACAACAGCAACATCTGTAAATACAGAAAGATCAAGCTCTGCACCGCTTATTACAAAGAAGAGAATAAGCACAGGTGTTGTCCATCTGTCTGCTCTGTCCATAAGTTCTTCTGAAACTTCGCAGAAATTGCAGAAAACAGTACCGAGCATCATACATGCAAGAAGTGAAGAAAAACCTACATGAATATGTCCTACATTGAATTTGATATTTGAAATTGCAACAGTCATCATTACGAATGTAACAGAAACTGCCATACGCTTTGAACGTGAATGGAAGAATTTTTCACAGAATGTGAAAGCACCGCCCATAAGAGCACCGAGAATAAGAGAAAGAACAACTTCAAGAATAGGTTCAACAACTACTGAGAGAATATCAACTGAACCTGAGCTGAGAGATTTTGCAACACCAAATGAAATTGCAAAAACCATAAGACCGACAGCGTCATCAATCGCAACAACGGGAAGAAGAACGTCTGTTACGGGACCTTTTGCCTTGTACTGCTTTACAACCATAAGAGTTGCAGCGGGAGCTGTAGCAGTAGCAACAGCACCGAGTACAATTGCAGAGGAAAGAGTAAGTTTATCAGGCATAAGGAAGTGAAGACCTATAAGTCCTGCATCAACTATAATTGTTGTGATAATCGCCTGAGCAATACCGATAAATGTTGCCTGTTTTCCGATTTTTTTGAGCTGTGCAAGGCGGAATTCATTACCCATTGAAAAAGCAATGAAACCAAGTGCGAGATCGGAGATAATACTGAACCCTTCTATTTGTTCTGCGGTAATTCCTATACCGGGAATATCAAGAGCACCGATAATGAAAGGTCCGATAATAACACCTGCAATAAGATAAGCTGTAACAGCAGGGAGTTTGACTATTTTTACAAGTCGTGACAGAAGAAGACCGGCAAGCAGAGCTATTGACAAGCTCAGAAAAATACTTGTTGTTTCAGTCATTATATTAACCTTCTTTCAATAAACACAATTCATTTTACCAAGAAATAATTATAATCTTTTTTGAAAAAAAGTCTATGTTAAAATTCCAAAAAAATAACAAAATATGAACTCATATATTATTCAAATTTACCATTTAATCATCATTCCAGACAAATATTAAAAATCATCTACGATTTTTGCAGGCTTGTTGCAATATAAGCAAAAAAAAGAAGTGGAAAATCCACTTCTTTTCAAATTTTATTAAATTACATAGTTATCGGGGATCACCAAACTTCATCATTTTCTTTGCAACTTTGCGCTGTGCAGCAACCATTACACCAGGCAATAAGAACAATGACTTAGGAATAACTGTACATGGAGCATAATCTGTAACATCAAAGAAACCTACAGCATATCTTGAGGGCACGTATGCACCATAAGAATTCTTTGCACGAACCACAATTTCTGCATAAGTTCTGCCATATGCATCAATTTCGATATTTTCAAAAGCACCGTATTTTACACTATCAGGATCCTTAAGACCAGCAGCAATTGCATCACCTATTGCTAAAAGCATCCATCCTTCTTTTGTTGTAGGCTGAGCAGGAGCACCGTACTGTGCGCCGGGAGCTGCGTACTGTGCACCGGGAGCTGCGTACTGTGCGCCGGGAGCTGCATACTGTGCACCGGGAGCTGCATACTGTGCACCGGGGGCAACAGGCTGCGAATCCTGTGCCACTGCTACAGCTACAGGCACACCGCAGTATAAGCAATAGACGCTGTAATCAGGTATTTCTTTACCACATTTTGAACAAAACATAAGTTTTCCTCCTGAATATAAAAATTATATCATTGCAGATATAAAATAATACATTAATACTCCGCCAACAGAACAGCCAAGCATAAGAAGAATCCATAAAACAATAACGCTTGAACATGATTTTGTATCTGCCGCAACATATCTTTTTGCTGGATACCATTGTCCGTTAACTTTACACACTGTAGTGTTGAAAGGTTGTCTTGTGCCACGATTATCAATATAATAGCCTACAACATCATATCCTGTGGGAGTTTTTGAAACATACATTTCATTATCGGTGCAAAAAGTTATATACTCATTCGAATAAGTTGTTTGCCTTACTAATATTTTTGCAAAAATTACAGCTTCCTGACTTTCATTCAGGAATATACCTGCCTGATTCAGCCTTGAAATTTCGCTGTAATATTCATATTGAGCTTGTTGAATATTATACTCTGCCATATCAGATACCTCTTATAAACTATTAAAGCAATTATATGACAAACATTTACATAAGTCAATAGCAACAAAAATCTTATTTGTTAACACTGCACAAATTAATGTAAAATATATCAGATTCTTGCGACATTTGTTTTTCTTGCGGCATCAGCAACAGCTTCTGCAACAGCTTTGCCCACACGAGGATCAAATGCCTTGGGAATTATATAATCAGCAGAAAGTTCATCGTCTGAAATGAGACCTGCAATAGCCTCTGCAGCTGCCATTTTCATTTCTTCATTGATTTCACTTGCTCTGACATCAAATGTGCCTCTGAAAATACCGGGGAATGCAAGCACATTATTAATCTGATTAGGATAATCAGAACGACCGGTTGAAATTACCTTTGCTCCTCCCTTTTTTGCCTCATCGGGGAAAATTTCAGGGTTGGGATTTGCACATGCAAAAATTATTGCATCCTTACTCATTGTAGAAACCATATCTGCTGTTACAATACCGGGAGCAGAAAAACCGAGGAATACATCTGCACCTACAAGTGCATCAGCAAGAGTGCCGGATTGCTTTTCTCTGTTTGTAAGAGTTGAAAGCTTCTTCATATGCTCGTAAGGAATTCTGTCATCACCTTCACAGATAATTCCGATTTTGTCGCAGAGGGTAATGTTTCTGAATCCTGCTGCAAGAAGAAGACGGCAGACAGATGAACCTGCAGCACCGATGCCGTTGATGACAACTTTTACTGTTTCCTTATCTTTGCCAACAAGTTTCAGCGCATTTGTAAGACCTGAAAGAACAATAACGGCTGTACCGTGTTGATCATCGTGGAATACGGGAATATCACACTTTTCCTTAAGTTTTTCTTCAATTTCAAAGCATCTGGGTGCGGAGATATCTTCAAGATTGATTCCGCCGAAGCTACCTGAAATGTTATAAACAGTTTCTACGAATTCATCAACGTCCTTTGTTTTCACACAAAGAGGAAATGCATCAACACCACCGAAAGATTTGAAGAGGACACATTTACCCTCCATAACAGGCATACCTGCTTCGGGACCAATATCACCTAGACCGAGCACAGCACTGCCGTCTGTTATAACTGCACAGATATTATGTCTTCTTGTCAGTTCATAACTTTTTTTTACATCCTCTTTTATTGCAAGACAAGGCTGTGCAACACCCGGTGTATATGCAAGAGATAAGTCTTCCTTGTTTTCTACAGGTACTGTTGCAACAACTTCTATTTTACCTTTCCATTCACCGTGAAGACGGAGAGATTCTTTTGCGTAATCCATATTGAACTCCTTAAACCATTTTTGCAGGGTCAACTGCTTTATCAAATTCTTCCGCACTCAGAAGTCCGAGTGCAAGAACAGCTTCCTTGAGAGTAATTCTGTTATTGTGTGCATATTTTGCCGCTTCGGCAGCCTTGTCATAACCGATTTCAGGTGTAAGACAAGTTACAAGCATAAGTGATTTATCGAGATATTCTTTCATTTTTTCTTCATTTACAGTTATACCGCAAATGCAGTTATCGCAGAATGAAATCATAACATCTGAAAGAAGATTAACCGACTGAATAAAATTATATGCACACACAGGCATAAATACATTCAGTTCAAAATTACCCTGAGAAGCAGCCATACCAACAGCAACATCATTACCCATAACCTGCACTGCTACCATTGTTACAGATTCACATTGAGTCGGGTTCACTTTTCCCGGCATAATTGAGCTTCCGGGTTCATTTTCGGGAATATTCAACTCTCCAAGTCCGCAACGAGGACCTGAAGAAAGCCAACGGATGTCATTTGCAATTTTCATAAGATTTGCGGCAAGAGCTTTAAGTGCTCCGTGAGCAAAAACAAATGCTTCTTTACCCGTCAATGCTCTGAATTTATTTTCATCGGGAATAAATAATGTATCAAGGCACTCAGAAAGCTCACTACATACATTTTTATCAAAATCTGCAGGTGCATTGAGTCCGGTACCAACAGCTGTACCGCCTATTGCAAGTTTTCTG
>JAZUCO010000120.1:0-3706 GCA_045639185.1 Acutalibacteraceae bacterium | reverse complement strand
AATCCATCATACCGGGCATTGATGCACGAGCACCTGAACGAACTGAAACGAGAAGGGGATTCTCGTGGTCACCGAACTTCTTGCCTACAACGCCTTCCATCTTAACGATGTATTCCATGATTTCTGCCTGGATTGCATCGTTGATCTTTCTGCCGTCTTCATAGTACTGAGTACAAGCTTCAGTTGAAATTGTGAAGCCCTGAGGAACGGGAAGACCGATCTTTGTCATTTCAGCAAGGTTAGCACCCTTACCGCCGAGAAGCTCACGCATTGAAGCGTCGCCCTCTGAGAACAAATAAACAAACTTTTTGCTCATTTTGAGTTTCCTCCATATTTGAATTTATTTTTTAACATTCTCAAAAAACCGTGTTTTAAGACAGTTTTTATCACAGATTATTATAACAGACCAAAAAGTAAAAATCAACAAAAATTGAAAAATACATTGCTAAAAAATGACTTATTTTCGGTCACTTTTAGGCTAAATTGCTTAAAGTTTGATTCTGGCGGTCTTGATTTCCCATGGACGGAAAGAAAGCGTGCCGTCGCAGACAGTTTTTGTATCATTGCCGAGAAGGTCTGTTTCTGCTGTCAATATGCCCTTTGAAGGTGTGAGAACTGCCGTTGCATTCGTGTCTGAATAGTTGCAGAAACGGGCGAGAATGTCGCCGTTTTCGTGGTAGAAAGAAGTGAGGATAACTTCACCGTTTTCTGTTCTGAAATCAGCAAAAGCGCACGATATTTCTTCATTGTAATTAACAGTTGTGACGACAGGCTGATATGTGTATGATACGGCTTTTCTGTGAAGTTCTGCATCGGAAATTCCGGCATCGAAAGGCAGAAGAGCAAACTCATTTTCGTATGTGCCGTCAAGTATTTTTTCGCCGCACAAATACTCATTTGAATACATAAGAGGAACTGAAAGTCGGTTGCCCTTGATATATGCACCCATACAACCTCTGTTCATCACTGCAAAGCCGTTATTTTTGTCGCTCATTGCGACCCAATAAATGCCGTTGATGTATGTTGTGTTACGGAACGATTCTTCGGGTGACACTTCTGTGTCAATGATGATTTTATCGAGTTCATACCAATAGTCTTCTGTTGTACGGATTGCACCGTTCCAGTCTGCGATTGAATATGGTAAATCACGGAACATTCTGCGGTTTTCGTCAAGGCAAAGATTCAGATTAAGACTCAGTTTGTCTTCGTGTCGGTGTCCGTTGACCGTAAGCGCTTTGTTAAGTCCCATTTTTTCGCCGATTCTGCCCACACGGTCACAATCTCTGACAGTGAAAGCAGTTTTGCAGTCGATTCTCGGAGAATTGCCGCTCAAACGCATTTCAAGTGTGAATTCAACTGCACCGATGTTACCTGAATATACGGCAGCAGCACCACTAATGTCGGTATTTACCGTCCATTTGCCGACAGAAATGCAATCTTCGTTATTTACAAAAGCAGTAAAGAGTGCATCACTGCCGTTGTCGGCAATTTTTCTGTCTGTTGCGTTTTCGGTTATGTATTCAATGCCGTTTTCGGTGAGTTTTAATGTGTAAACGGGAGTTGTGAGAATTCCTTTTTCTTCGTTCCATAAATAGCTGAAGTTTTCTTTGTTTTCATCAACAGTTTTTACGGTAAAAGCAGGGAGCTGAATGTGAGCATAGCCGTTTTTCGTTTTTACCCATTCATCAATCGGGAATGAATGAGAATTTATTGCAAGAATTTTCTTTTTTCCATCTTTATCAAAGCTGGATTTTATTGTTTTCAATGACTTTGATTTTACAAAATCGGAAGCCTTGAGAGATGTGGGTATGAAGCGTCTTGAATACTCATAAAGACCGCAGATTGTGACATCGTGATGCTGAGCAGCAAGGGCATATTGCCAGGCTTCGGTAAGTTTTTCCGTTTCAGGTTCTGCACCCAGAGCGAAGGCAATCGCATCAAGTTTTTCAGCCTGAACAGCATTGACTTCTGATGCACGAACACCGTTAAAAATCTCGTTTCCGCAGTACCCCCAGGGCATCTGAACGCAGAAATCGTTGTCTGTTGTTTTCAGTATGTCAGTAGCTTCTCCGTAGAGTTCGGGAATGTCCTCAAGAAGCACATATTCGTAGTTGTCTTTTGTTTCAATATGCTCAGTGACGCCTTTGATTTCCTGTGTAAGATCATCATAACGGGAAGCAAGAAGTGGAGTATGCTTGCTGAACATTTTCTCAAAATCTTCAAGAGAGATTTCTGTATCCTGAGGCCAACGGGAGAGAATCCAGTTGTCAACTGTTGTACAGTTGTAGCCTCTGCCTTGTTTGTTGTAGGTGGGAACTGCAGGGATTGATGTGTTGTCTTTGCCTACCCAGTTTCCCCAGGCACTGTCAAAAGTTCTGACATAACCGTATCCCATAACATGGGCACGCAGAATCGCAGCCTTGTAACCGCACTGGCTGATAAGCTGAGGAGTCTGATTATTGAGAGCAAATTCCGATATTGCATAAACATCGGGAGTTTTACCGAAATATTTTAAGTTTGTACGAATTGCATAGATAAGCTGCCGGGCATTTGATTCTTCAGAAATTGTAAGAGAAAGAGGCTGTCCGTAAGTCGTAGCACCGAGTCCGACTCTGTCTGGGTATTTTTCGATAAGCTTCTGTGCAAGTTCAACCACTTCGGGATCGAATTTTGAAAATTCATCAAAGGTGAAAGATTCATAGTCAAGACCGATTCTGAGCTTCGGATATTTTTCCATCCATTCAAAAAGCTCTTTAAGACGGGGTTTGACAGCATCTTTCCAAAGCACATAACCGCCGTGATCGTATGAAAGAATGTAAAGTTTTTTGTTGTTCATAAGGTTCATTCCTCTCATAGCATTATACGACAATAGTAACATAAATTTTTCTGATTGTATATAGATGAAAATAATAATTTTTTATAAAAAAAAGCCCGGCACTGAACCGGGCTTTGATAGTTTTGTATTATTCTGTTGTGTAGTTATCGAAGTAACCCTGAATGAATACGATGGGTGTACCCTTGTCACCTGAACCTGATGTAAGGTCGCAGAGTGAGCCGATAAGGTCTGTAAGCTGACGGGGAGTTGTACCCTCAGAAGCCATCTGACCGAAGAGGTCACCGTCTTTTTCTGTAATCTTTTCTTTGATAGCTGCTTTGAGTTCTTCACCTGAAAGATCTGCAAAGTCGTTATCTGCAAGATACTTGAGCTTGAGCTCGTTGGGAGTGCCTTCAAGACCTTTTGTGTATGCAGGAGAAACAACGGGGTCTGCAAGTTCCCAGATTTTACCTACGGGATCTTTGAATGCGCCGTCGCCGTAAACCATAACTTCGATATTCTTGCCTGTAGCTTTAAGGAGCTTTTCGTGGATAGCATCAACAACGGGCTGGCAATCTCTGGGGAAGAGCTTTACCTGATCTTCTGTTGCTTTGTTTGAACCGAGAAGACCGTAGTCTGCATTGAAACCGCTACCGTTTACGGGAGCTGCGAGAATTTCGTCAAGACCGAAGATTTTTTCTCCGCCAGAATTTTTAAGAAGTCTCTTTGTACGTGCTCTTGTGTGGATGTCACAGCAGAGAACATTTTTTGTATAGTCAAGAATTGCTCTGGGATTGTTTGCAAAGATGATTTCGCATTCTGCACCGCATCCACGGACAAGTTCTTCATAATATGCAACATAATCCATACCTGTGAATCTGTGCTTCACAT
>JAZUCO010000119.1:0-4111 GCA_045639185.1 Acutalibacteraceae bacterium | reverse complement strand
TGAACACGACCAATATATATCTTCTCCATTTGGTACTCGTGTTGACCCAATTTCGGGCGAAATAAAAACTCACGGTGGCACAGATATTGCCGCTCCTCTAGGTACGCCTATTCTTGCGGCGGCTGATGGTGTTGTTGTAACTGCAACTTGGCATAATTCTTACGGATATTATGTGAAGATTAAACACGATGACACTTACTCTACTCTTTATGCTCATTGTTCTGCTCTTCATGTGTCTGTTGGACAGACAGTAAAGCAAGGACAAGTAATCGCAGATTGTGGTTCAACCGGTTATTCAACAGGTCCTCATTGTCATTTTGAAGTTATTCAGAATGGTGTAAGAGTAAATGCGTTATTATTTTATAAAGCAAATTAATTAGAATAAAACCCTGTCACTTCGGTGGCAGGGTTCAGACTGCTGACAAAGTCCATTCCAAATAGGAGTGGGCTTTTTTTCTGTACAAAAGCCAAGAAAAATTGTATAATAGAAGCAGGAAAAGGGTGATAAAAATGTTAAATGAAACAAGAAATCAGCAGTTGAAATATGAATTGGTAATGATAGAAAATTTAGTACCTGAAAATCATTTGTTAAGAAAGATAGATAAAGTAATTGATTTCAGTTTTATCAACAAAATATGCAAACCGTATTACTGTATGGATAACGGAAGACCTGCAATAGAACCTGAAGTTCTTTTCAGAATGCTTTTTATCGGATATCTTTATGGCATAAGAAGTGAAAGAAGATTGATAGAAGAAGTAAAGGTTAATGTTGCATATCGTTGGTTTTTGGGATATACGCTTGAAGACAAAATTCCTGATGTAAGTGTAATATGGCAGAACAGAATAAGGAGATTCAACGGAACAGACATACCGCAACAGATATTTGATAACATAGTAAGACAAGCAATGAGCTATGGATTAGTAGGCGGTAAAGTTTTGTATTCAGACAGCACCCATCTGAAAGCAAATGCAAACAAAAAGAAATTTACAGAACAAGAGGTACGAAAAGAAACACAGGATTACATAGGGGCATTGAATGAAGCAATAAATGAAGACAGAGTAAAATATGGTAAAAAGCCTTTGAAATTTGAAGAAGATGAAATTAAAGAATTGAGTGAAGAAGAAAAAGAAAATTACTTTGATGACAGTGACGATGATAATGGAACAGGAGTTACAGGAGAAACAAAAATAATTAAGTCAAGCACAACAGATCCCGACAGCGGATTTATGCACAGAGACGGAAAACCGAAAGGTTTTTTCTATCTTGATCACAGAACAGTAGACGCTAAAGCAAATATCATAACGGATGTATTTGTAACTCCCGGAAATACCAATGATGTAAAACCTTACATAAACAGATTAGATACACAGATTGAAAAATTCGGATTTAAGGTAGAAGCAGTAGGATTAGATGCAGGGTACAATGTATCCGCAATTTGCAAACAGCTTTTTGACAGAGGAATAAAAGCTGCAATGGGAAGCAGACGAGGAGTGCATCAGAAAGGGAAATTCGGAAAATACAAATTCAGATACATCAAGGAATGGGATGTATATATATGTCCTGAAAGAAATTATCTTGAATATACAACGACCAACAGACAAGGCTACAAAGAATACAAATGCAAAAACGATAAATGTATGAACTGCCCGAGCAGAGAATTATGTCTGAGTGAAAAAGCAAAGACAAAATCATTGAGACGACATGTTTGGGAGAATTACAAGGATGAGTTTTATACATTTACACATACAGATGAGGGTAAAGCAATTTACTCAAAAAGAAAAGAAACGGTTGAAAGAAGTTTCGCAGATTCAAAAGAATTATTCGGACTACGCTATTGCAGAATGCGTGGTCTTTCAAAGGTTGCCGAACAGTGCCTGCTCACGGCAGCTGCACAGAATATGAAAAAGATAGCAATGTGTTGTGGATGATACATTGCTATCTTTTTTTGTTTGCAAAAAAAACAACCCTCGAATCAATTTGAAACGAGGGTTTGTCAGCAGTCTGAACGCACCCGTAAGGGGTGCGTTTTTTTTCATGCTGTTGTGGGTTTAAGGGCGTTTGTGCTTTCCTTGGGGGCAAGTCTTGCGGGGTCTCTCTGAATTCTCGGTAATTCGCCTCTTGTCACACATTCTGCCGTAACTGTGATTTTCTCAATTGAAGGGTCAGAGGGGGCAGTGTACATAATGGGGAGAAGCACCTTTTCCATAATAGCTCGGAGTCCTCGTGCGCCCGTCTTCTTTTCAAGAGCGGATTTTGCGATTTCTCTGAATGCTTCGTCGGTGAATTCAAGCTCAACACCGTCGATGCTGAAAAGTCCCTGATACTGCTTGTAAAGCGAGTTTTTAGGCTCACAGAGAATTTTTACAAGAGCTTCTTCGTCAAGATTTTTCAAGGCTGTAAGCACGGGAAGACGGCCTACAAGCTCAGGAATGAGCCCGAACTTTACAAGGTCCTGAGGGATAACCTTTGACATAATTGCATCCTCGTCGATTTCAGACTTCAGAGTAATTTCAGAGCCGAAGCCGAGAACGGAATTACCCATACGCTTTTCAACGATTTTTTCAATACCGTCAAAAGCACCGCCGCAGATGAAGAGAATATTTGAGGTATCTATCTGTAAAAATTCCTGCTGGGGATGCTTTCTTCCGCCCTGAGGAGGAACATTTGCAACAGTACCTTCAAGAATTTTAAGAAGAGCCTGCTGAACACCTTCACCGCTTACATCACGGGTAATGGAGGTGTTTTCACTTTTTCTTGAAATCTTGTCGATTTCGTCAACATAGATAATGCCTCTTTCAGCCTTCTCGATATCAAAATCAGCAGCCTGAATAAGTCTTAAAAGAATATTTTCAACGTCCTCACCGACATAGCCTGCTTCAGTAAGTGTTGTAGCATCAGCTATGGCAAAGGGAACATCAAGAGTTTTTGCAAGTGTCTGGGCAAGGAAGGTCTTACCTACACCCGTGGGGCCTAAAAGAAGCACGTTTGATTTTGTAATCTCAACGTCAGTCTTTGCCTTCTTGTAAATTCTCTTGTAGTGGTTATAAACTGCAACTGAAAGGGCAATCTTTGCCTGATCCTGACCGATAACATATTCGTCAAGCTTAGCCTTGAGCTCTTCGGGCTTGGGAAGAATACGCGGAGAAGAGGGCTTCTTCCTTGCGTTGTTTTTTCTGTTATCATTATCGCCCGAGCCTATTATGCTGACGCAGTTTTCAATACATTCATCACAGATAAATGCATCGGGGCCCTGAATAAGCATAGATACCTGATCCTGAGTTCTGCCGCAGAACGAACAGCGGAACTTATCTTTGGGTTCCTCGTATTTAGCCAATGGAATTTCCTCCGTTATCTGTTGTAAAGAACTTTGTCGATAAGACCGTATTCAAGAGCTTCTTCAGCACTCATGAAATTGTCACGGTCTGTGTCACGCTCAATTACTTCAAGAGGCTTGCCTGTTTCATCAGCAAGAATTTTATTGAGCTTGTTTCTTATCTTAAGTATGTGGTCAGCGGCAATTTTAATGTCGGAAGCCTGACCCTGAGCACCGCCCAAGGGTTGATGAATCATGATTTCAGCGTTGGGGAGAGCATATCTCTTGCCCTTTGCACCTGCGGCAAGAAGGAATGCGCCCATGCTTGCAGCCATGCCCATGCAGATTGTTGAAACATCACACTTGATGTAATTCATGGTATCAAAAATTGCAAAGCCTGCGGAAACAGAGCCGCCGGGGGAGTTGATGTAAAGAGAGATATCCTTTTCGGGATCCTGACCTTCAAGGAAAAGAAGCTGAGCTACTACAAGACTTGCAGTAACGTCATTTACTTCCTCTGAAAGAACGATAATTCTGTCATTGAGAAGTCTTGAATAGATATCATAGGCTCTTTCGCCGCGGTTTGTCTGTTCAATAACGGTAGGAACAAGTGACATATAGGGATTGGGTAACATTTTGTTTCCTCCTTATGAATTTTTTGAAAAACGGTCGGAAAAGCTTATTCCCCGACCGTTTCTTTAATGATATTTGACCGAATTTAAGAAAAATATTCGGGATTATTCAGCTGCTTCTGTCTTTTCTTCAGCTGCTGCTTCGTCAGCCTTCTTTTTGGTTGT
>JAZUCO010000118.1:0-4093 GCA_045639185.1 Acutalibacteraceae bacterium | reverse complement strand
ACGTTTCCGCCGTTTGTGTAATCCCAATAGAGATTACTGTCGTCAACAAACCAGTTTTTCTTTACGGAATTTTTATACATTACCGTGTTGTCACCCACAAGAATATTGTTTGTGAGTGTGAGAGAATTGTGGTCTTCATTTTTTGTAATGATTAACTGACCTTCTCCGCCGAAAGCAAAGATGTTGTTTCTTACAACATTTTCCTTGCCGTAGTGCTGATGGAATGTCTGTGATGAGCAATCATAAACAAGGTTATTTTCAACCGTTATATAGCTTGAACCTTCATCAAGGTAGATTCCCCATCCGCCATAACCGTATGCACCTTCATCACAGCCTACATTGTAAATGATATTGCCTGAAAGAACTGTGTCGGGCTGAATGCCGAGAGTGTAGATACCGCCCATATCTGAAAGCCATCCGTTGCCGATGTTATAGATAAGGTTGTCCTTTACCTGAATATTGTTTGTTGGGTTGTCTGAATAGCCCCAGTTCCAGCCTACAGAAATGCCTGTGTACCAACCGTCATGGATTTCATTGTTTGAAAGTTCACAGTCGATTGCATGAGTGAGAAGAATACCGATTGCGTTATTGAAAAGTCTGCCGTAGAAACCGATGTGACAGTCTCTTACGTTGATATTCTTTGTTGATGCGGGAACGACAAATTCACCGTCAATAAATACTGCGTTACCGCCGATTTCATTGAATTTACAGCTTGTGATGTTGCAGTTTTCTGATGCTTTGCTGAATTTTACCGCTGTGTAAGAAATGTTTTCAAAAACACAGTCGGTGAAGTCAATACCTTTTGATGTGATGACATTGATTGCTGCAGGAACTTCATATGCAGCCTGAGGATGCTCACCGCCGTATTTAATATTCTTGTAAAGGGGATGTGTTTCATCAAAAATATTGCTGAAGAATGTGCCGTCAACGGTATTCCAGTCTGAATTTATAAAGTCGATACCCTGAAATGCAATGTTTTCTGCATTTTCAAATGTAAGAAACTGTTCTGTTGAACCTGCATAAAGGACTGTATTTTCAACTGTGTCGCCCTCTTCGGGGATGTAATAAAGCTTCTGTTCACTTCTGTCAAGATACCATTCACCGGGAAGTGAAAGAGCTTCTTTTACATTTTCAAAGATGTAATTGTCGTCAACTCTCAGAGTCATTGCTGTGGGTTTGGATGTTTCTATTCTGCCTGTCTGTGTATCAACAGAATGAAGCGGAAGATGCTCGTCGCACCAGTAGTGCATAACTTTCACTTCAACATCCTTGATGTTTGCAAAATTGAGAACATCTTCTTTATGTGCATAAAATGCAAGACCGTGTGTGAAGAATTCAACATTCCAATCTGACGCAATACCTTCATCTGTTGCCGGATCAGCAATTTTAAGAACATCATTCTTGGGATACTGAGAACGTGAAAGACGTTTATTATCCTTGAAAAGTGAACGGAAATAATCGTTATCTGAATTGATTTCAACATCTGTAACAAATGCATTAACACCGTTGATTGTTGTTTCGTTCCAGCCTGAAATCTCTTTGGCGCCTGTGAATTCAACCTTTTCATAAGGGTATGATCGGAAAAGAACATTCTGTCTGTCAGATGAAGTGAAAGTTGTTTCTTCTATGAAATATGTACCGGCTCTGAACCATACTGTAACCGTGTCGCTGCCGTTCTTTTTGTTTGCAAGTTCTTTTGCCTTTGCAAATGATTTAACGGGAGCATTTTCTGTACCGTCATTATTGTCGTCACCGTCGGGAGAAACCATAATGTCGTTTGAACCGAAAGAAAATTCACCTTCGTCAAATTCTGTCTGAACTTTGACTTCTGTGTCAGTTTCTGTAAAAATACCTTCAACTGGAGCAGCAGGACTGAAAATCATTGTAAACCAGGTCATCATTGCTGTGAAAAAAGCTATAATTTTTGTCATAATCAATCACCTTATACCCATTCAAATTCGTGGCCGCCTGCACCAAGTTCAAAATGATATTTTGCAATACCGAGATCCATTTTGGAGTAGGGACCGAAAAGTGCTTTTGCTCTGACTTTGTTGTCATCAACAAGTGTAAAATGGAATTTTTGCTGATTCATCGCTGTGGGAGCTGTCATAACCGCATCCATAGCTTTGCAGAACCATTCGGGAGTTTCATCGTTTACTGTGCAGAGTTCTTCAAGTGGTTTGTTTTTGTGAGGTCTGCCGTTGTGAACACCATATCCCACAGAAATAACAATCTGAAGTTTTTCACCTTTTTTGCAGGTGTATTTTGTTTTTGCTTTGCTGAAAGTGAGTGCAACCCAACAGGTGTTGAGTCCGAGCATCTGACAAAGAAGCACAAGCTCTTCACCGTAATAGCCGATTTCTTCATTTCTTCCGTTTTCGGAACAGATAGAAATGTAATTTGAACAGCCTGAAAAATGACCGTAAGAAGCCATTGCACCTGTGAAAGCTTCGGGCTCATCTGTTATAAGCTGAATGTTAAGTCCCGTGTTTTCATTGATGTTGTCAATTGCATTCTGAATTTCTGCAATTTTTTCAGGTTCAATCGGTTTTTCCTGATAACGTCTGACAGAATGTCTTTCTGTCATAGCCTGCATAATATCCATAAATTAAAACTCCTTTGCCGCTTTGAGTAATATTTCCTGAGAAAAAGAGGGAATTCTTCCCAGACCGTCAGGTCCCACGTTGAGAAGATAATTTACTCCCATTGAATTGAGTCTGTTTCTGCGTTCAACAACAGTTTCTGCAGAAATCCAGTTCTGATCATAATATTTGAATCCCCAGGAAGAATTGAGAGTGCCTGCAGTTTCATACAGACCGTAAGGGGAGTACTTGAATCCGTCAAGACTGTTAGGATCAATGTCTTCCTGCTTTTCGGGTCTTTCCGAGGGGTATTCATTGTCACCGAGTGAAACGTAGTCGTACGCACCGTTGCCGATTCGTGAATTGATAAGGCAATCAGGCTGATATTCTTTTACAAGGTGATTGAGCTCAAGGCTCTGCGCAGGTGTGATTGTGTGGGGTACATCAAACCAGATAAGACACAAGTCACCGTAATTTGTAAGAATCTCTTTGACCTGAGGTTTGATTTTCTCTTCAAAACAGATGCTGAAATCTTTTTTCTCCCTTTCGGGAAAATCCCAGCTGTTATCCCATGAAACACCTGAACAGCCTGAGAATTTATCATATCCTCCGCCGTGGAAGTGGTGCCAGTCAAGCTCCTGAGAATAATAAAGTCCGAATTTTAATCCGTGTTTATAACAAGCTTCCGCAAGTTCACCCACAACATCTCTTCCGAAAGGTGTTGCATCAACAATATTGTATTTATCAACCTTTGAGTGAAACATTGCAAAGCCGTCGTGATGTTTAGAAGTGAAGACAAAATACTTCATACCGCTGTCTTTTGCAAGTTTTATCCATTCATCAGCGCAGAAATAAACGGGATTGAAGCTTTTTGCAAGAAGTTCATATTCCTTATTCGGAATAGCCATAAAGCTCTGAATCCATTCGGCATAATCATTGACACGACGGTTTTTGTATTCGCCTGCGAGCAGAGAATACAGCCCCCAATGTGCCATCATACCGTATCCGGCATTTCTGAACCATTCTTTGTTGTCCATAAATATCACCATTTTTATTATAAAACAGAAATAATAAAAAGGCAAGAAAAATATATGTATAATTATGTTGAAAAACACGTGACTTTATAGTATAATACCCGCAGTCAATCAGAAAGGAAAATTTTATGTTCGAACAATTGGTATCATCTGTTAACGATGCGTTATACAGTTATATTCTTATCATTATTCTTGTAGTAGGCGGTCTGTATTTCACATTCCGCACAAAATTTGCACAGTTCAGACTTTTCGGTGAGCAGATAAGGGCTGTTACCGAAAAACCGAAGGACGGCAAAGGTGTTTCTTCATTCCAGGCGCTTATGGTGTCAACTGCATCACGAGTTGGCACAGGTAATATTGTAGGTGTTTCAACAGCTCTTTGCCTTGGTGGTTTCGGTTCTGTTTTCTGGATGTGGATAATTGCAATAATCGGCAGTGCATCAGCTCTTATTGAAAGTACTCTTGCTCAGATTTACA
>JAZUCO010000117.1:0-7123 GCA_045639185.1 Acutalibacteraceae bacterium | reverse complement strand
ATCCTCAGACCCGGCCCCTACATCTGCGCTGAATGGGAATTCGGCGGACTTCCCGCATGGCTTCTCAAATACAAAGATATGGAAATCCGTTGCAACGACGATCTTTACATCTCAAAAGTTGACCGTTATATGAAAGAACTTCTCGGCAGAATCAGAAAGTATCTTTCTACCAACGGCGGCAACATCATTATGATGCAGATTGAAAACGAATACGGTTCATACGGTAACGACCACGAATATATGCAGAGAATTGCCGATATCTACAAAGAAAACGGCATTGACTGTATGCTCTTCACTTCAGACGGTGCAACATATTTTATGCTTGGCGGCGGTACACTTCCCGACTACCCCTGTGTTGCAAACTTCGGTTCAAGACCTGACGAAAACTTCAAGGTGCTTGATGATTTCAGACCCAATCAGCCGAGAATGTGCGGTGAATACTGGTGCGGATGGTTCGACCATTGGTATGACAATCATCATACCCGTGAGCCCGAAGAACTTGCAGGTCTTTTCAATGATATGCTTGAAGCAGGTGCTTCACTCAACTTCTATATGTTCCACGGCGGCACAAACTTCGGTTTTATGAACGGTGCTAACTACTACGAGCACTATGACCCCACAATCACAAGTTACGACTACAACGCACTTCTCTCAGAAGCAGGTGATATCACTCCTGCTTATCTTGCAGTAAGAAAGATTGTTGAAAAATTCAATGGCGAAGCTCTTCCTCCCCTTACAGTAAAGAATTCAGAGAAAAAGGCTTACGGCAAACTTGACCTTACTGAAAGAGCTTCAATTTTTGAATCTCTTCCCTATATTTCAAAGCCTGTTCACACCGCTGCACCCAAATTTATGGAAGACATCGGTCAGTATTACGGATTCACAATGTATTCAACAGAGCTTGAAGGTCCCCGTGAAGACTGGGAACTCGGTTTCAATGCAGTTCACGACAGAGCTGTTGTCTATGTTGACGGTGAATTCAAGGGAATTTACGAAAGAACAAGACGTGACGATAAACTCAGAATCCCCCTTGCAAAGGGCGAAAAGAAAAAGCTCGATATCCTCTGCGAAAATATGGGCAGAGTCAATTACGGCACACATATGCCTGACCGTAAAGGTCTTCGCGGAATCCGTTTCGGCGGTCAGTATCACTTCGGATGGGATATGTATGCACTTCCTATGAAAGACCTTTCAGCAGTACCTTTCAAAGAGGAAACAGGTGACGTCAAGGTTGCTTCATTTATGAGAGGTTATCTTGATATCGACGGTAAACCCTGCGATACATTCATAAGACTTGACGGTTTCCACAAGGGTATTGTTATCGTTAACGGCTTCAATCTCGGCAGATACTATAACGATGCAGGTCCTCAGAAGACACTTTATGTTCCCGCACCCATGCTCAAGGAAGGCAAGAACGAAGTTATCGTATTTGAAACAGACTCAGCAGAGAGCATTACAGTTGAGTTTGTTGATGTACCGGAACTTGGATAACAACAATTTATCTGCGATAAATTATTTTGAAGTAAGAAGTAATAGGTAATAGTGAATAAGTGTGGAGGGGCTTTGCCCCTTACCCCATTATAATCGGGTGCGGGTGTCCCGCCATAACTTCTTCACTCTTACTTCTTACCTATTACTTAAACAATAATTTAGAATAGCTAAATTATTATTTGTCTCAATCAGTCACCCTCGGTGGCTGATTTTTTATTATAAATTTGTTAATAAATATGTATATTTTTTTAATTTTCCTCTTTATTTTTTATAAAATATATGATAAAATATGCTGTGTATACTAAAATGATGAGAGGATATGCTATGTCTTCACCCCTTGCAGACAGAATAAGACCGATGGCACTTGAAGAAGCAGTCGGTCAGAGGCATCTTCTTTCTGAAGGTGCACCGCTCCGCAACATAATAGAATCAGGTATTATTCCGAATCTGATTTTTTACGGTCCCAGCGGTACGGGCAAGACAACCGTTGCAAACATCATTGCTGCATCAACAAACAAAAAGCTCTGCAGACTCAACGGCACCAACGCTTCAATTGCAGATATCCGTGATGTTGTAGCTCAGATTGATACTGTGGCAGCGCCAAACGGTATTCTGCTTTATCTTGATGAAATTCAGTATTTCAACAAAAAGCAGCAGCAGTCACTTCTTGAGTATATTGAAAACGGTTCGATCACTCTCATTGCATCCACAACAGAAAACCCCTATTTTTACATATACAGTGCCGTTCTCAGCCGTTGCACGGTTTTTGAGTTCAAAACGGTTTCTCCCACAGACATTATCCCTGCTATCGAACGAGCTTTCAGATATATGGGTGAAGATATGAAGTGCGGTCTTGATATTGAAGACGGTGTTATAAATCATATCGCTTATGCCTGCGGTGGTGATGTGAGAAAGTCAATCAACACGGTTGAACTTCTCTGTCTCAGCGCTTCTCTTCCTAAAGAGGGAGAAAACAGAAAAATCACCCTTAAAAATGCAAAACTGTTATCGCAAAAAACTGCTCTCAGATATGATAAAGACGGTGATGAGCATTACGATATGCTCTCCGCTTTCCAGAAATCTATGAGAGGCTCAGACCCTGATGCTGCAATTCATTATCTTGCAAGAATTCTTGCGGCAGGCGACTTGCCCTCTGCCTGCAGAAGACTTATGGTCTGTGCGGCGGAAGATGTGGGTCTTGCATACCCGATGATTCTGCCGATAGTCAAAGCAGCAGTTGATATTGCTCTTCAGGTTGGTCTTCCCGAAGCGAGAATACCTCTTGCAGATGCGGTTATACTTGTCTGCAACTCTCCTAAATCGGCAACGGGTCACGATGCTATCAATATGGCTATGGCAGACCTTGAAAACGGCAGATACGGACCGGTTCCCCGTCAGCTTCAGAATAAGCATTTTGACGGTGACGATGTAAAGAACAAAGGTCAGTTCTACAAATATCCCCACGAATATCCTAATCATTGGATACAGCAGCAATATTTACCCGACATTCTTAAAAACACCGTTTATTACACCTATGGTGACAATAAAAATGAGCAGGCTGCCAAAGAATATTGGGATAAAATAAAAAACAACGGAGGAAAAAAATGAAATTTTCCGTAAGTACATACAGTTATTGCCGACTTATAAATTCAGGCGAAAAAACTCTTGAAGAATGCATAACTCTTGCAAAAGAATCAGGGTTTGACGGTATTGAATTTGTTGACCTGGGTGATATTCCTGAAGGACTTTCCAAAAAGGAATATGCGGCAAAACTCAGAGCAGAATGCGAAAAGCAGGGTGTTGAACCCGTAAGCTACACAATCGGCGCAGACTTTCTTCACGGCTCAGACGGTGATACAGACAAGGAAATTGCCCGTCTTAAAGAAGAAGTTGAAGTAGGCGCAGCACTTGGCGTAAAGCTTATGCGTCACGATGCAACAAGAGGTTACGACAGTAAAGACAGAGGCTTCAAAGGCTTTGACGATGCTCTCCCCGTAATCATCAGAGGTTGCCGTGAAGTTACAGAATACGCAAAGACATTCGGCATTAAAACAATGGTTGAAAATCACGGTTATTTCTGTCAGGAAAGCACCCGTGTTGAAAAAATAGTAAACGGCGTTGCAAACGACAACTTCGGTCTTCTTGTGGACATAGGCAACTTTATGTGTGCAGATGAAAATCCCGTTGAAGCAGTAGGCAGAGTCGCTCCCTATGCATTCCACGTTCACGCAAAAGATTTCCACAAAAAGAGCGGCAATGCTCCGTTTTTCCTCGACGGTTTCTTCAAAACTCGAGGCGGCACTTATTTAAGAGGTGCTATAATCGGTCACGGTGATGTTCCCGTTTATCAGTGCATTTCAACTCTTAAAGAAAACGGTTACGACGGTTATGTAACAGTTGAATTTGAGGGTATGGAAGACCAGATAACAGGCACACAGTACGGTCTTAACACATTAAAAAGAATTGTAAAAACTTTCGGATAAACTGCCCAACGCGGTTTCAAATAAATTAACTTAAGAAATAAATCACAAGGAGTGTTTCTCTAATGAAAAAAATTATTGCACTTGTACTCAGTATGATTCTCTGTGTATCAATGACAGTTCCTGCTGTTGCACTTGACCTCGGTGGTCTCTTCGGCGGATCTTCAGAAGAAGGCGGAAGTCTTGATATCGGCACAATCCTCAATTCAGACATCGTTCAGAGTCTTCTTTCAAACGAAGGTATTATGGACGTTACAGCAATCGTTCTTCAGATCGTTGCTACAATGAACGAGGAAACTCTTACTGAAATGGGTAAGGAACAGGTTGAAAATATGCTTCAGACACTTGTTGAAGAACTTGGCTGGCAGCTTTCAACAATCACAGGCAACAAAGATCTTGTTATCACTTATGATCCTCTCAAGGTTATGGGCAACCTCTTCGATTTTGACGAAGAACAGCTCACTCAGAAGGATCCTGAAGAAGAACCCGAACATCCCGATGAAATGGTTATCGGTATGGGCGACGTAGACGGTGACGGCAGAGTTACTGCTTCAGACGCAAGACTCATTCTCCGTGCTGCTGCTCAGCTTGTAACTCTCACTATGGAGCAGGAAGCTAACGCTGACGTAGATAATGACGGTGTAGTTACAGCTCTTGATGCAAGAATAGTTCTCAGAGTTTCTGCAGGTCTTGAAACACTCGATGCTTAATTTATAAAAATCATTCAGGTGCAGTAATGCACCTGATTTTTTTATATTTTTTAATTAATTTTCAGGATTATAAGGCATAATTAAAATGAAAAGATTCAAATTGAGTTGAAAAAACAGCTCATATGATGTATAATGATTATTTGAATACAAGTTTTTTTCGGAAGTGAATTTATATGAATTATAATGGAATCGGTTGTCCCGTATGCGGACAGATTTTTGAAGAAAATGATGATGTTGTTGTATGCCCCATATGCGGTACACCTCATCACAGAAACTGCTGGAACGAAAACGGCAGTTGCATAAATGAAGCAAAACATTCAGAAGGCTTTATCTGGCAGCAAATGAATACAGAAGTGCCCGTAATGAAAAATCCCTCTGCAGACAAGAAGGTTTGTCCCGTCTGCGGTCACGAAAATGACAAGTTTGAGCCCGTTTGCACAAATTGCGGTGAAAGACTCAAAAGAGCACAGATAAATCAGTATCCTCAGCCTGAAGCAAACTGGAACAATTCTCCCTCTTATCAGTATAATCCTCAGCACAATGTTTACTCTCAGGATGCAAAAACAGTTTTTGGTGAAAATACAAAAATTGATGATATCCCCGTAACAGATGTGGCTGAATTTGTGCAGAAGGATTCTGTCAAATACATCGGTAAATTCATTGCAATGGAGCAGAACAACACAAAGTTCAGCTGGAACTGGTCTGCTGCCCTTGCAGGTATATACTGGTGTTTTTACCGCAAAATGATGGGGCTCGGTGTTGCAATTCTTGCAATCATCTTCTCTCTGAACCTTGTGGCAGGCACAGTTATTGCCTTTGCTTATGAAAAATACAAACCCGATGTTTATGCTGAGTATGAAGAAATTGTTGCAGACATTGATGCAATGATGGAAGATTACCCCGCATCGGCTGATTATGACACATCACTCAGATATCTCACATCACCAATCACAATCACATCAACAGTCATAAGTGCGGCATTGTCACTTCTTGCGTCTGTC
Source organism: Acutalibacteraceae bacterium (assembly GCA_045639185.1). Taxonomy (GTDB): domain Bacteria; phylum Bacillota; class Clostridia; order Oscillospirales; family Acutalibacteraceae; genus UBA1081. Next base: position 1,441 of record JAZUCO010000117.1, on the reverse strand, counting down.
ACACTCGGATTCTTCGGCAACTATTTCTACAAAAAGAAAGTTATAAAAGATATTCACACAGTAAGACGCCTCGCAACGGACAATATGGTTTACCATATTTACCTTAAGCAGAAAGGCAATGTTTCGGTTGTCAATCTGCTTATGCCTATGCTTATCAATTCGCTTCTTAATATGTTTATATCGTTCTTTTAATTTGAAACACCTTTGGTGTTTGAACTATCGTGCCGGGCGATGAATCATCGCCCCTACTATACACCAATTAATTTCTGCTGTGCTAAATTATCGTTTATTTTCGGAGAAATTTATGGAAAATTATCCTCTTAAAAAAAATCAGGACATCGAAATTGAAATAACAGGCATCACGACTGAGGGTAGCGGAGTCGGTCACTATGACGGAATTGCTGTCTTTGTGCCCAATTCGGCAACGGGTGATGTTATCAATTGCCATATCATAAAAACAAAGAAAAATTATGCCATAGGCAAGATAAATCACATTCTCAAAGCGGCTGAATCAAGAATCATACCTGACTGCGATGTTTATTCACGTTGCGGAGGTTGTGTTTTCCGCCATATCAATTACACAGCCGAATGCGAAATGAAAAAGCAAAGAGTTGTTGACGCTTTTGCAAGACTCGGCCACATTGAGATTTCTCCCGATGAAATTATAAAATCAGGCAGAGAAAACCGTTACCGCAACAAGGCTCAGTATCCCGTAAGACTCGAAAACGGAAAGCTCTCCATAGGCTTTTTTGCTCAGAATTCTCACAGAGTCATTGACTATGCTGACTGTATGCTTCAGCCCAAAGAATTTTCAAAAATCGTTTCCGCTTTCAGAAAATGGATAGAGAAAAACAATATTTCAGTTTACAACGAAGAAACACACAAGGGGCTTCTCCGTCACATTTACATAAGAAAAGCTTTTGAAACAAATCAGATTATGGTCTGCGCTGTTATCAACGGTCATAATCTCCCTAAAAAAGATGACCTTATTGTTTCACTCCTTAAATGCACAGACAATATTGCATCAATCACCGTAAACGAAAACACAAACGACAGCAATGTGATTCTCGGCAAAAAGTGTTACACAATCTGGGGCAGCGACTTCATTGAAGACATCCTCTGCGGTGTAAAAGTACGTATCTCTCCCCTTTCATTCTATCAGATAAACCGTGACCAGGCTGAAAAGCTTTATTACAAAGCCGCTGAATATGCTGAGCTTACAGATAACGATACACTTCTCGACCTTTACTGCGGTGCAGGTACAATCGGTCTTTCAATGGCAAAGAAAGTAAAAAATCTTATCGGTGTTGAGATAATCCCCGAAGCCATTGAAGATGCAAAAATCAATGCTGAAATAAACGGCATAAACAATGCGGAATTCATCTGCGGTGATGCTCCCGAAGCTGCAAAAATCCTTGCAGAAAGAGGAATAAAACCCGAT
>JAZUCO010000116.1:0-8958 GCA_045639185.1 Acutalibacteraceae bacterium | reverse complement strand
CATCGTATCAAAGCTCAAGGCTAAGTTCGGTGTAGAGGTTGATCTCGTTCCCGCAAAGGTTGCATACAGAGAAACAATTAAGAAAAAGGTTGAAGTTCAGGGCAGACACAAGAAACAGTCAGGCGGTCACGGTCAGTTCGGTGACGTTTGGATCAGATTTGAACCCTGCGAAAGTGACGAACTCGTATTTGCAGAAGAAGTATTCGGTGGCTCAGTTCCCAAAAACTTCTTCCCCGCAGTTGAAAAGGGTCTTCGTGAAAGCGTTGCAAGAGGTATTGTTGCAGGTTATCCCGTTGTTGGTGTCAAGGCAACTCTTTATGATGGTTCATATCATCCCGTTGACTCATCAGAAATGGCATTCAAAACTGCCGCTTCACTTGCATTCAAGAAGCTCAATCCTGATGCACAGCCCGTAATTCTTGAACCCATCGGAACTCTCAAGGCATATATGCCTGACGATAACCTCGGTGATATCATGGGTGATATCACAAAGAGACGTGGCCGTGTTCTCGGTATGGGCCCCGCAGAAGAACCCAAGATGCAGATGCTTGAAGCTGAAGTTCCCATGGCTGAAATGACAGACTTCGCAACTGTACTCCGCAGTGTTACAATCGGCAGAGGCTACTTTGACTTTGATTTCTGCCGTTATGAAGAAGCTCCCATGAACGTAGCTCAGAAGGTTATTGAGGAAGCTCAGAAACACGCAGAAGAAGAATAAAAAATCGGTTTTTCCCAAACAAACAATATTTTCACATTCGTCGTCGCGACCTCCGCGGCGGCGTTTGTGCTTTACAATAATTTTTTGTTTATCTGCATATCTTAATTTTAACTGCAAAAAATACCTCCGAAACTATTTCGGAGGTGTTTCTTTATGCTTATTGTCAAAAATCTGTGTGTTGCATCAAAGGCGGCAAAAATTATAAAAATTTTAACTGTCATTAAATGCGTTGTTGCGCTTTTTGCATTCTGTCTGATTATAAAAAATACTTTATGTGAAATCAGAAGATAGCAAGGTGTTTTGCGTTTGCGATGGCTGTGTTTACGAGTTCATCGTCCCAGGCTGCACTTTCAGCTTCAATTGCCATTTCAAGTGTGGGTTTTGTTCTGGGGTGCTTGGGTGTGAAAACTGTACAGCAGTCTTCGTAAGGCTCAATAGAAATATCAAATGTATCAATTTTTCTTGATATTGTGATAATTTCATTCTTGTCCATACCGATGCAGGGTCTGAAAACGGGAAGACCTGCAGCATCGTCTGTGCAACGGAGTGCCCACATTGTCTGAGATGCAACCTGACCTACACTTTCACCGGTGATGAGTGCACCGCAGTCCTTGTCCTCTGCAATTTTTGTTGCAATTTTCATCATTATGCGTCGCATAGTGATGGTGAACATATCCTCAGGTGAATTGTCTCTTATATTTTCCTGAATTTCTGTAAAAGGTACTGTGTAGAGGTCAATTCTGCCGCAGTATCTTGCAACTTTTCTGAGAAGCTCGTGAACTTTCATTTCAGCTCTTTCTGATGTGTAGGGAGGTGATGCAAAGTGTACTGCTGTAAGCTGAAGACCTCTCTTTGCCATCATCCATGCAGCAACAGGGCTGTCGATACCGCCTGAAATGAGAACGCAGGCTTTACCGCCTGTACCTGTGGGCATACCGCCTGCACCCTTGAGCTGATTGCCGTGAATGAATGCGTGGTTATCTCTGACTTCAACTGTAACTTTTACATCGGGATTGTGAACATCAACTTTGAGATGATGAAGATGTGAAAGAATGAATCCGCCCACTTCTCTGCAGATTTCAGGTGAATTGTAGGGGAAATTCTTGTCTGAACGTTTTGCTTCAACTTTGAATGTTCTTGCAAAAGAAAGTTCATCTCTGAGATATTCAAGTGCAGTTGTCTTGATAACTTCAATATCTTTTTCGCACTGTGCGGCACGTGAAATGCCCACAACACCGAAAATGTGCTGAATGATATCAACTGCTTTGTCAAAATCTACATTTTCATCCACGGGAGAGATAACGCAGGTTGACTGTGAACGTGTGAATTTGAATTCACCCGCAGAATGACGCAGTCTCTGGCGGATGTTTTTCATAAGAATGTCTTCAAATGTTCGTCTGTTAAGACCTTTAAGGGCAAGTTCGCCGTCTTTTAAGAGTATGATTTCCTTCATTTTGTTTAACTCCGTTTATCTTCTTATTCTCATTACGATTTTATTCAATGCTTCTGTTACTTCGTCCATATCGTGTTTTGTGTTAAAACGTGAAAGACTTATTCTTATTGCAGAGTCAATCCGTTTTCCGTCAAGACCTATAGCTGTGAGCACTTCACTTCTGTGACCTTTTTTGCAGGCAGACCCTGCTGAAACATAGATTCCGTATTCAGAAAGTGAATTGACAATTGTCTGTGACGGTACACCGAGTACAGAGAGATTTATGATGTAGGGAAGTGCATCTGCGGGAGAGTTTATGTGAATTCCGCCGATTTTTGTGACTTCGTGAACAAAGTAGTCTCTGATTTCTTTTATATCTGAAAGTTCTGCTGTGAGGTTTGGCAGTGCTTTTACAGCTTCTCCGAAACCGATGATTGCAGGAATAGGCTCTGTACCTGAAATAATTCCCTTTTCCTGACCGCCGCCCACAATATAGGGGTGAATTTTCAGTCCTTTTCTTATGTAAAGTGCGCCTGCACCTTTCGGACCGTGAATTTTGTGAGAGCTTACAGACATAAGGTCGATTCCCGCTTTTCCCGGATTCAGTGGGATTTTGCCGAATCCCTGAACAGCATCCACGTGAATGAGTGCCTGAGAATTTGCTCTTCTTACAGCAGTCTTTATCTGATTTATGGGATTGATTGTGCCGATTTCGTTATTGACTGCCATAATGCTTATGAGTATAGTTTTTGAATTGATTGCATTCATAAGCTCGGCAGGAGAAAACGCACCGTTTAAGTCAGGTCTGAGACGGATAACCTCAAAACCCTGATCTTCGAGTTTCTTCATGCATTCGTTTACACTCGGATGCTCAATCGCTGTTGTGATTATACGGTTGCCTTTTCTTCTGTTGGCATTAACCGCCCCGAAAATTGCAGTATTGTTGGCAACTGTGCCGCTGGGTGTGAAGTATATTTCATCTTTTCCGCAGGAAAGCGCATCTGCAATATTCTGTCTTGCGTTTTCGAGAGCTTTTGAAGCTTCAACGCCTTTGCTGTGCAGAGATGAGGGATTGCCGTAGTTTTCTGTAAGCATTTTCATCATCGAATCTGCAGCTTCACGGCAGACTTTTGTTGTTGCGCTGTTGTCAAGATAAATTTCCAAGTTATCAACTCCTTGTAATGATTTTTCTTCGCAATCATTACATTATATGAAAAAGGTTGTCAGTTGTTAAAAATAACAAGGCTCAAGTGAGTATTCGGGATAGTCAGCATAAAGGTGTGACAGGTCGTTCTGATAAACGAGCTGTACATCAATGTTGTATCTTCCCGTGCCCTCTTTGAAAAATACGATTTTTGTGACACCCGTATTGAGAAAATGAGGGTCAAAAATCACTTTTTCGGGGTCAAGACCGAGAGCAGAATGAAACAGAAATGTGTTGAATGCTGCGTGGGCAACAACAGCAACCTTTGCACCGTTGTTGTGATGACTTTTTATGTAGGAGAGCACTTTTTCAGCTCTTGCAAGCTGCTCCTTGTCGCTCCAGCCTTTTGTAAAACTGATGATATTTTCATCTTTGTCATATCCCTCTGCAAGTGTTACAAAAGGAAACATCTTTTCCGCTTCCTCAAATGGAAGTCCCTGATATTCTTCTTTCACTCCGCCGACTTCGGAAAGAAGAGGGTGAACAATTATGTTTTTTGCACCGTTTTCAGGCTGTGCTTTCACAACTTCTGTTGCTGTCTGCATTGCACGTCTGAGTCCGCTTGCATAAACCGCATTAAAGGGATAATTTCTGAATCTTTCACCGAGTTTTTCAGCCTGATTCTGACCTTTAGGGGTGAGCACAGGGTCGTGTATATCTTCATAACTCATTCCCTCGGAGCTTTTGCCGAGATTACCGAAAGTCTGCCCGTGACGGATAATATATAACTCAAGCATAATTTCATTTGTGGCTGCTGACATAATTTCACCTCTGAAAGAATCAAGTGACTATTTATTATATCATATATTTGATTGTTTAGCAAGTGAATTTAATATTATCATTGCATCGCATATTTTCATAATATGTATGTGGTGGTATTATGAAACGATTGTACAGACGTAGAAAAAAGCGAAAACTCCGTGGTGTGTTTCTGTTTGCTTTTATACCTGTTGTTATGCTGATTGTTTTAATCGGAATTGAAATCCGTGTAAGACCTGTCATAACAGCAATGGCAGAGTCAAGAGCAAGAAATATTGCAACAGAAACAGTGAATGATGCAATAAAAAAAGTGTTGTGCAACGATGATTTTGCTTATGAAAAACTTTGTGATATAACCCGTGATGAATTAGGGAATATCACATCTGTAACTGTTGACAGCATATGTGTCAATACGTTGTGTGCTTCTATAAGAGGCGAAATTGTGGATTCGTTGTCATCTGTGGGGGAGAAAAAAGTATCAATACCCATTGGTACGCTTACGGGAATAGATATCTTCACGGGAAGAGGTCCAAAGCTCAATCTTGAAATTGCATTGTCGGGGTCTGCCACAACCAATATAATCAATGAATTCCATACTGCAGGCATAAATCAGACCAGGCATCAGATGATAATGAATATAACTACAAAAATTTATATTATTCTTCAGAGCGGAAACATTTCAACAGAGATTGAAAACAGCTTTGTTGTTGCAGAAACCGTTATTGTGGGACCGGTGCCCGAAATCTATTCGGACGGCTCAGATGACCTTTGGCAAAACCTCATATAATGATTGAAAAATACTTGCCGTTGTGATATAATGAATTTATCTATTTGCGGAGGAATAAGCATGGATTTCAGAACAGCAGAAAACAGGGCAAAAGAATTAAGAGATACACTTAATTATCATATCCATAAGTATTATGTTGAAAATACAAATGAGATTTCAGACTACGATTATGATATGATGATGAGGGAATTGCAGTCAATTGAAACTGAATATCCCGAGCTTCTCACAGCCGATTCACCCACTCACAGAGTAGGCGGCAGCGCAGAGGGTCAGTTTGAAGAAGTGCGCCATGAAGTCCGTATGGAAAGTCTTCAGGATGCATTTTCAGAAGATGAACTCAGAGATTTTGACCGCAGAGTCAAAGAAGTATGTCCCGATGCGTGTTATGTTGTTGAACCTAAAATTGACGGTCTTTCCGTATCTCTTGAATACCGTGACGGTGTGTTTACTGTAGGCTCCACAAGAGGTGACGGTGATGTCGGTGAAAACGTTACCGCAAATCTCCGTACAGTACGCTCAATTCCTCTGAGAACAAAACAACAACTCCCTCTTATTGAAGTAAGGGGAGAAGTATATATGCCCCGTGAAGTTTTTGCAAAACTTGCCGCAGAGCAGGATATGAACGGTGAAAAGCCTTTCAAGAATCCTCGTAATGCCGCAGCGGGAAGTCTCAGACAGAAAAAGCCCGAAATAACAGCACAGAGACAGCTTGATATTTTCTGTTTCAATATTCAGCGTGTTGAGGGTGAAGAAATAACTTCACACAAGCAGTCCCTTGATTTTATAAAAGAAATGGGATTCAGAACAGTTCCGTTCTACACACTTTTTGATAATATCGATGATGTTATCGGTGAAATCAGAAGAATCGGCAGTGTCAGAGATTCTCTTCCTTTTGACATTGACGGGGCAGTTGTGAAAGTGAATGATTTTTCTCACAGAGAAATGCTAGGCAGCACAGCAAAATTCCCCCGCTGGGCCGCAGCATTCAAATATCCTCCTGAAGAAAAGGAAACAACTCTTCTTGATGTTGAAGTGAATGTGGGAAGAACAGGTGTGCTCACTCCCACAGGTGTTTTTGAGCCTGTTATACTTGCAGGCACAACTGTCAGCCGTGCCACACTTCATAATGAAGATTTTATAAACGAAAAACAGCTCGGTATCGGTGACAGATGTGTTATCAGCAAAGCCGGTGATATTATTCCCGAAGTTGTGCGTGTTGTAAAACATTGTGAAGACAGCAAAGTTTACAAATTGCCCGATATCTGTCCTTCCTGCGGCAGCAAAACTGTCCGTGAAGAGGGCGAAGCAGCTGTAAGATGTATAAATCCCGAATGTCCTGCGCAACTTCTTCGTAATCTTATTCATTTCTGCTCCCGTGATGCAATGGATATTGAGGGAATGGGTGAAGCGGTGCTTGAAACCTTTGTTGAAAAAGGACTTGTAAAAACAACTCCCGATATTTTCTGTCTTGACAGAGAGAAAATTGCAGAAATTGACCGTATGGGTGAAAAATCTGCAGACAACCTGATTTCTGCCGCAGAAAAGGCAAAGGAAAATGATCTTTACAGACTTGTTTATGCGCTCGGTATCCGTCATATCGGACAGAAAGCGGCAAAACTTCTCTCAGATAAGTTTGGTGATATGGATGCAATTATGAATGCATCTGTTGAAGACATTTCTTCAATAGACGGTTTCGGTCAGATTATGGCTGAAAGTGTTTATGAATTTATGCAGAGAGACGGCACTCACGATATTATTGAAAAACTGAAAGAACTCGGTCTTAATATGAAATCTCTACGCGAAGTCAAGGACAAACGCTTTGAGGGGATGACATTTGTGCTTACGGGAAGTCTTTCACAGTTCACAAGAAATGAAGCGAGTGCAATAATCGAAGAATTCGGCGGAAAGTCTGCATCTTCCGTTTCCAAAAAAACAACAATGGTTTTGGCCGGTGAAGATGCCGGAAGTAAACTCCGTAAAGCTAATGAACTCGGAATCAGAGTCATCAGCGAAGATGAATTTGCGGAAATGATAAAATAAAAATACAAAAGGACTGATATTTATGAAAATGAGAATGCCTGCGATACCCCTTATTACTGTTGACCCTTATTTTTCTGTATGGACAGATAACATCAACAGAAAAACTCCTTTCCATTGGACAGGAAGTGACAACACAATCATCGGTACAGTAACAATCGACGGTGAAAAATACCGTTTTCTCGGTGACAGTGATGATAACAGACTCGAAGTTGTTTCTCTTGATGCAGATACTTTTTCAACAACTGCAGTATACGAGGGAGCAGGAATCCGTCTGACTGCAAAATTCACTTCTCCTATGCTTGTAACAGAGCTTTATTATGCTTCAAGACCTGTTTCATATCTTAAGCTCTCATACGAAGTTCTCGACGGTAAAGAACACATCGTAACAGCAAAGATTTCTGTCAGCGAAGAGCTTGTGCTTAACAAAGCAGGCGAAGGCAGAGCATGGTCTGAAAGTGTAAATCTTGATTCTCTCACATGGGTGAGAATGGGTAAAGGCAATCAGAAAGTCCTTTGGAGAAGCGGTGACGATGTGCGCATCGACTGGGGTTATTTTTACCTTGCAGTCAAGGGTAACGCACGCACAGGCAATGAAGTCCTTGAAGAAGACCTTTATGCTGTCTATGCAGAAACAGAAATTGAAAAAGAAACACTCTTTATGCTTGCATATGATGATATAGAGAGTATGGTTTACTTCGGTGAAAACCTCAAAGCTTACTGGAATAACGACGGAAAGACAATTGAAGAGGCTATTCAGGAAGCTGCAAACGATTACAAAGAACTTGTGAAGAAGTGTGAAGCTTTTTCATCAAAGCTTGTTAAGGAAGCAACAAAAAAGGGCGGAGAGAAGTATGCAGAAATGCTTCAGCTCGCATATCGTCAGGTTATGGCTGCCCACAAGCTTGTTGTTGACAAAGAGGGCAACAACCTTTATATTTCAAAAGAATGCTTCTCAAACGGCTGTGCAGCAACTGTGGACGTTACATATCCCAGTGCTCCTATGTATCTTCTTTATAATACAGAGCTTCTCAAGGGTATGCTCAGACCTGTATTCCGCTATGCCGCAACAGAAGAATGGACATTTGACTTTGCACCCCACGATGTAGGTCAGTATCCTCTTGTAAACGGTCAGGTATACGGTCAGAATAAGCTTAAATATCAGATGCCCGTTGAAGAATGCGGAAATATGATTATTCTCGTTTCAGCAATCTGCGAAAAGGATAATGATTACTCATTTGCAGAAGAAAATATGGAGCTTCTTGAAAAGTGGAGCAAATACCTTGTCAAATACGGCAAAGACCCTGAACATCAGCTTTGCACGGACGACTTTGCAGGTCATCTTTCACACAACTGTAACCTCTCACTCAAAGCTATTATGGGTATGACAGGTTTCTCAAAGATTCTTCGTCACTTCGGCAGAACAGAAGAAGCAGATGAACTCTTTGCAAAGGCAAAAGAATATGCAGATTCATTCATCGCAAATGCAAAGAATGAAGACGGCAGTTATCGTCTTGCATACGACAGAGAGGGTACTTTCAGCCTTAAATATAACTCAGTATGGGATAAAATCTGGAATACACAGCTTCTTCCCGATGAGTTCTATAAATCAGAAATTGAGAGATACAAAAAAGAAGCACTTCCTTACGGTGTGCCCCTTGATACAAGAGAAAAATATACCAAGTCCGACTGGCTTATCTGGGCAGCATGCCTTGCAGATAACAAGAAAGATTTTGAATTCTTTACAGCGCTTCTCTGGAATGCATATAACACAATGCGTACTAGAGTTCCTATGACAGACTGGTATTACGCAGATACATCAGAAATGGTCGGTTTCAGACACAGAACTGTTCAGGGCGGATTGTTTATCAAGCTTATGATGTAAACAATAATTTAGCGGAAATGTTTGAAGAAATTAAAATCGAGCTTGTAGGGGCGTTGATCCAACGCCCGATTGTGAGCAAAGCGAACAATAACGGCTCTGCCGTTTTATTTTCCTTCGGAAAATGCACATTCGTGCC
>JAZUCO010000115.1:0-101995 GCA_045639185.1 Acutalibacteraceae bacterium | reverse complement strand
GGTGTTGTACCGGGGGCAGGAATTTATTCAGAAAATGCCCTGAATTGCTCTGTATCATATTGGGTTGCAGCAATAACAAATATGATAGTAAATGAAGAAATCAAGGCTGTAAACATCAGTATGGGCTATAATTCATATATCCCTGTATCTGCATCGCTTGGAGATACTGATGCAATTGAATATGTAGAATCTTCAAACGCGTTTTTTGAAGAAGTCCTTATAAAGATTCTTGAAAACGGTTCAGAATTTCTGATATGTATTTCTGCAGGCAACGAAACGGGCAAATCATTGTATAAAGTTGACTCCCCTTACTTCGGATATGGTGAGAAAAAGATTCTAGGTAAGATTGATATTTTAGGTATATTTGATTGTTTGCCTGAATATTGCGATTCTGCATATTCTCTTTATTTTTCATCTATTGATAAACCTGAAATAAAAGACAGAATTATGGTCGTATCCGCCATCAATAGTTCATCTGAAGTTGCAAAATATTCTTCTCTTGGTGAAAGAATCGATATAGCAGCTCCAGGTATTGATATTCACAGCACAGGATATTTTTATGAGTATGAGTTTATGTCAGGCACTTCTATGGCTGCACCGTTTGTTACAGCAACTGCAGGTCTGTTGTTTGAACTGGATGATTCATTGACGGGAAAAGACGTAAAAAATGCTATTATAGACTCTGCTACAACTTCTGTTGAAGCAAAAGATTTCACATACCCTCAGCTTGATATTTATGCTGCAGTTCAATACATTTTAGAGTAATAATTATTGTAATTTTTATAATAGCGTGTTATAATAATTAAAAAATAAGGATGGAGTAAAAATTATGATTCATTATATTGAAAATGATTTTATTAAAGTCGGTGTAAAAACAGACGGCGCAGAGCTTACAAGCTTTTACTCAAAAGATATAGATTTTGAATACCTCTGGCAGGGCAATCCTGATGTATGGTATGGTCAGTCTCCTGTTCTCTTCCCTATTATCGGCAGAGTTCTTGATGACAAATATTACCTTAACGGAAATGAATACACTATGCCCAAACACGGTCTTTTCAGAAAGCGTGAGGCTCAGCTTGTTGAAAAAAATGCAACTTCAATGACATTTGTTGAAACTGCAGATGATGAAACAAGAAAAATCTTCCCCTTTGAGTTCAAAGTTTATGTTACTTTCAGTATTGAGGGAAAAAAGTTAACCTGTACACATAAAATTGTAAATGATTCTGCTGACACAATGTATTTTTCAATAGGCGGTCATCCCGGCTTCAATTGTGAAATCGGTGATTATCTTGTTTTTGAAAAGAATGAGAACCTTGATACTGTAGAAATTGATACAGAATGTCTCCGTACCGGCAAAACAATGCCTGTACTCAGAGATGATAACAAAATCATCATTACAAAAGACATTTTCAATAACGATGCATTGATTTTCAGCAATATGAATTCTGAATATCTTACACTTGCAAGTGATAATCATAACAGACAGGTTAAGTTTGACTACAGCGATTGCTCATATCTCGGCATCTGGGCAAAACCCGGTGCTCCTTATGTTTGTATTGAACCCTGGTGGGGTGTAAATGATTCTCACGAGAAAAAAGATGATATTTCAAAGAAAGATGCAATTATTTCTCTTGAATCAGGCAATACTTATGAATGTTATTGGGCAGCGGAAATTTCTGAATAAACAGATTTGTTCGGTTGACTTTTTGATGAATTTTTGTTAAAATAGCATTGTTCTGAACTAAGTTAAGAAGGAGTTGAATAAAATGAGTGATTTTATAAATAATGAAGATCAGGCAACAGAAGAATATTCTCCTGATATCGTAAGTGTTATTGATGATGACGGTGAAGAACATATCTTTGAAGAGCTTGATATTATTTCAATTGATGATAAAGAATATGTAGCTCTCCTCCCCATTTACGACGAAGAAGTTGTTGATGAAGACGGTGAACTTATCATTCTTCTCAGAAATTATGACGACGACGGTGAGATTTATCTTGAACCCATCGAGAATGAAGAAGAATTTATGAGAATCGGCAAGATGTTTGAAGAAAGACTTGCTGATATGTTCGATTTCGACGATTAATTTTTCTTTACCACTTTCCTGCTGTGTGCGATATATTCTGTAACTTATATTAACCCTACAATTGTAAAAAACGGGAGCCGGACTCCGTATATCGGGATGCAGACCTCCTGACTTATGTCAGACGAAGGGAGCGCAAAGGTATCGGGAGGCACCCACCTGCTTAAAATGCAGGTTACTATTGGTTGCAGAACGGCATGGCGGGTTTTTTTGAAGCTAAATATAAAAGACGATTTCTATAACTGAAATCGTCTTTTTTTGCTATATTTAATTAAAATAAATCCCAGTCTGAAACATCACACTGACGGTAATCATTATCACCTACTGCAACAACAGAGCCGTCTGATTTAAGTCCGACTGTACGATAATCACCTGCATATACAGCGATTATGTCATTCCAATCTGAAATATCACAACGTCCATCATAATTAAAACCTATTGCAACAACTGTTCCGTCTGATCTTAGTCCTACCGCATGGTTTTCATCTGCAGATAATGCAATAATATCAGTCCAGTCTGACACATCATACTGGCCATATGAATTTCTACCTGTTGTAACAACTGCTCCGTCTGCTTTAAAGCCGACGGTATATTCATCATTTGCAGATACGGCAATTATATCTGTCCAATCCTCCACAGCACACTGCCCAAATCCATTGTCACCTTTTGCAACAACAGTACCATCTGATTTAAGTCCTACTGTATATCCTTGCCCTGCTGTTACTGCAACAATATCTGTCCAATCTGATACATTACACTCTCCATAATAATTATCTCCGGTTGCAACAACTGTTCCGTCAGATTTAAGACCGACTGTATGTGTTGTACCTGCAGATATTGCAATTATATTAGTCCAATCTGATACATCACACTCTCCGTCGTCGTTGCATCCTATTGCAACTACAGTACCGTCTGATTTGAGTCCAATTGTTTGCCCCCAAGATGAAGATACTGCAACAATATCTGTCCAACCTGACACATCACACTGTCCATACTGATTTTCACCTGTTGCAACTACAGTACCGTCTGATTTGAGTCCGACTGTTTGCCCACCTTCTGCAGAAATTCTGTTTTTATTACTGATAAGCTTAGAATACTTTTCTACAAGTATATTATGACATTCAGTACTTTTTTCTTTACTGTTCAGAAATTCACCAAGCTCATTAAAAATTGCCCTTGCTTCATAATATTTCGCATCATTCATTAAAGATATCGCATTTGCGTATTTTTTATATGAAACACTATCATTATATTCACCGAGTGATTCAAAAACAGTAATTGATTCAGTATATTTGTCTGATTCCAGAAGAGAAATTGCAAAATTATATTTATATTCATTTACAATTGCAGTACCATCATTTTCAACTGAACTAAAAAAAGCAATAGCATCTTCAAATTTACCATTTTCAAGAAGTATAATTGCATGTGCAGTTATACATTTTTTTCTCAGTTCAGAACTGTCTTTATAACCGTCAAGTTCTTCAAATACTACAATTGCTTCATCATATTTTCCGACATTCATCAACTCTACGGCAGAATTATATTTATTGATATTTACTATTACTGCAATTATCCAACAAGCAATTATAAGAGCAACACTAGATATAGCAACAATAACAAATTTCTTCTTTTTTTGTTTTTCTGCTCTTTTTTCTTCAGCTATAAGTTCAGCAGCTTTTTGTTTGCATTCTTCTATTTTGGCGTCGGCATCTCTCCAGCCGGGAATCTTTGCAAATATCTCCGCAGCTTTATTGTAATAAAATGAAACTCTTGCAGTATCAAGCATTTTTTCTGCTTCAGAATAAATTATATCTTTTGCCTTATTTTTGCATTCTTCAATTTTTGTTTCTGAATCTTTCCAACCGGGAATTTTCGCAAACAAAGCTTCAGCCTTTTTACAATCATTCGTTATCTCAGCATTATTCAGTATTTTCACTGCTTCAGAATACACACTGTCTTTTTCTGCTGCAATTATCTTTTCTGCACAAGCCTTACACTTTTCACACATTTCATCGGCGTTTTTCCAACCTGAGATTTTTGCAAAACGTGCCTTGGCATTATTAAAATCAGCAACAGTCTTTGCGTTTGAAAAAACAGAAAGAGCTTCCTGAAAAAGACCATCCATATAGTTTGTATGGATTCTTTCTTTTACTTTTGTAAGAGATGTGCTGACTGTGTCAACAATTTCCTTATTACCAAAGCGAAGAATTTTATTAAAATTACTGCTGTTCTCAAAATCACGTGAACTATCTGGGAGTTTTTCAGCCTTTGTGATGCAAAGTTCTGCCAAAAGTTTACCGAGATATGCTTCAGCGCATTCAGCATCAAAATTCAGAACCTGTTCAAAGAAATCATCAGCTTTTTTCCATTCCGAGTCTTCCAAAGCCATATAACCTCTTTTAAGAAGAGCTGTTGAATTCGCATTAAGAGATTCTGAGATAACTTTTTCCTGAATTACGGTTTTTACTTCAGGCTCTGTTTTTATAATCTTTTTAACACCACGTATAACATCATTTACAAAGCCGATTTTGCTCATATCCTGCGCCTGAAGGTGTGCAAATTCCTCAGGTAATTCATATGCATCCATATCCTTATAACAAGGTATAAGGATTCTTGAACGGTCATTCTTCATTAGTTTAAGATATCTTGACCATTCGTTTTTGACCCATACAGCATTGAAATGTTCTTCTTTTGTGCCTACAACAAGCATTACTTTTGCGCTGTTGAGAGCTGCGAAAATGCATGGTTCATAGGCAGAACCGAGTTTGTCTTCAAGTGTGATTGCGGCATAGAATACCTTAAAACCTTCTTGTGTGAGCTGATGATAGATATCGTTTGCAATAACACTATCCTGAGTGCGCTTGCCGGTTTCGTCTGCCTCTTTATAGCAGATAAAAACATCATAAGGTTCTTCTTTTTGAGAAATTGCAAGAATCTCTTTCTGAATATTATCAATTATCTTTGCTTCAGATTCATATATGCCTTTCTGAACTGCATCAGCATATTGAATTGCAAGCTTGTAATACTCATCAGCAATGATTGAATCATATGATGTTCTGTGGCAAGTGGGAACTCTTTTGAATGTTTTGGGATCTTCAACGTATTCAATACCAAACTTGCAAAGAATAACACACCAATAAGCCTCAGCTTCAGTTGCATCGGCTAAAAGAATTTTTTCATATATTTCTTCTGCTTTGTCAAATTCATTCTTCTGACGAAGCAGATTTGCACGATTGAACATTGTCTGAATGTTTTCATCTGTTGATTTGGGAATCGTTTGCTGTGTGCCGCAATACGCACACTCAACAACACTCTGACAGGAAGTGATATCGATTGCGCCTCCGCACATTTTACACTTAAAAACAGCCATATTACTTCTCCTTTTTATGAAGAAAAATTATATACAAATTATAACAATATAAAACATAATTTTCAATATATTTGCAAAATTAAAACACCTCAGAAAAACTGAGGTGTTTATGTTTAGTGAATTACTTTATATCGTCGCTGTAAAAATCAATAAGTTTTGCAGATGCTCTGAGCACAAGTCTTGCATCAATAGCTGTAATTTTTCCGTCACAGTCAACATCACATCTTCTGAACATTATATCATCTGTAACTGATTCAAGCTGAGCTGCAATTCTGAGAATCTGTCTTGCATCGTATGCAGAGATTACTCTGTTGTTGTCGGCATCACCGAGCATAAAGAAGAAATCTTCATCAAGTTCGATTTCAACGGGTTCAACAAATGTGAGTGTTTCATCATCATAGAAGTATGTTGCACCACCGCTGATTGTTGTAACGGGCTTGATTTCTCTTGAAACATTCAGGTAGCATGTGCCGATTACAAGTTCACCGTTTTCATCAAGGTCTTTATTTGAGATTGCCTTGTATGATGCATATGCATATGTAAGTGTTCCGTCAATGCCCTTGGGACCGCCTGCAGTCATTGCGCCGTTTGCAAGTTCATTAGCTGTTGCAGATGCATATGTGAACATTTCTGTATCATAATTTACTGTAAAGTTGCCGTTGTATGTTCCTTTTGCGTCAAGAACAACAAGTGTAAGAAGAAGCTGATTCTTAACGGGGTTATATTCGGGTCTGATTTCAATTTCTACATCTGCAGAATCAAGATCACCCTGTTCTGTAATGTAATCAAACTTGATACCGCTGAGCATATTGTCAACAAGACCCGCTGAAATGTCAAGAATTGTCTTTGCATCGTCTTCTGTGATTTCACCATCACCGTTGATATCTGCATTAAGGAAAGGAATTTCTGCAAGATCTGCATTGCCGTATGCTGCATCGAAAGCCATTGTTGCATCAAGAGCAGTGATTTCACCGTCAAGATTTACATCACCGAGGAGATATCCGCCTTCGGGTGAATTGTCAGCAACAATACCGCCTGAGCTGAGAATGCCGGGAACAAGATATCTGTTGTATGACATAAACTGCTGATATGCAGCATTCTGCCATACTGTTCTTTCTGTTTCAGCTGTAATGAGCCATACTAGGAAATCAGTTGAGTTACTGTCGTATGTAAATGTGCCGTGCTTCATATTCTTGATGAACCATGTGTTTTCAGGAAGCGCACATGTTGAAGCATCAATGTATCTGCAGATACCGCCATATGAGTACCAGGGAGTAAGCATATCATATGTTTCTGACATATGGTCGTGACATTCGTCATAAGCCTGCTCTGCCTTTGTAGCATCGCCTACTTCGTTAAGTTCAATACAGATAGCACCGAAACTTGCATATTCAGTATCAACCACACCGTCACTCTGTACTGCACTGTTTTCACCTATGGGAAGAAGCTGAAGATCCCAAGATGCAACTACGTAGATATTAACACCACTGTCTTTTGCATCAACAAGGATTGATTCGTAATCGAACTGATACTCTTTATATGCATCAATCTGATCGATAAATACGGGTTCATCTTCACCATACATATAATCGAGAGCATCTATATAATCATATTCGGGAACAAGAGCCCAAAGACCGGGCATCTTTGCCATTTCTTCAGTAGCACCTGAAAGCTTGAGGAAATAATTCATTTCTGAAACAATGCCTTTGATCTTGTGGCAAAGTGACTGAATTTCCCACTCGCTGTTCATTATGTAGTTAAGCATCCATGTGACAAAAGCTGTCATCGGATTGTCTGAAAGGTCGTTTGTGTAACGGATATAAGCGCTTGAGAACTTGTTGATGCTTGTCATAGTATCAACAATATCACCCTTAAAGAAGTCACCCACAAGAGATGTACCCATAAATTCTGATGAAACAGTAACAAAGTTGTAAACTGAATCAGAAGCATCTTCATTCTCTGCAAGATATGTTGTTGCAATTACAGATCCGTAACCTTCCGAATAAACAGAAACTTTATCGCAACCTGTCTTTTCTTTTACATTTTCAATGTAGTCAGCAAAAGTTGAAGCGTTTGCAATGGGATCAAGTCTCCAGTCATATGTGAAAATGTAAGTGTTTTCATAACCTATGTTTTCAGCAATTTTATCTGCAACGTCACCTGAAATTGCATATGCAAGATCACCGTCAATATCATAGTAATATTCGAGTGATTCATCAAATACAAGTGCACCGATATTTGAATTTGCAGGAGTTCCGTCATCATTCATTGCAAGAAGCTTGATGTTATCAATCTTTGCCATAATGTCATTCTTGATATCATCTGCATACTGCTGGAAATCGATATTTGAAATAATCTCAGCAATATCTATGTTGCTGAGGTCAACGCTTCCGAGAAGAGGTGTAACGATTTCAAGGGCTTTAGCAAGAATAGTATTAACGTCACCTGTGAAACCGAAATAGTCAACAAGAAGCATTATGAGATCAAGCGGAGCAATTTCATCGCTTGTGATCTGTTCGATTACATCAGAACTGAATAAGTCGAGAATATTTGCTGAAAAACCTGAAGTGAAAAGAATGTCAAACATATAGTCGTCAAGATCAAACACAACTGAACCGTCATCTGTGTTGTAGATGGGGTTGTAGTTAATGTCGTTGACGAGAATGACAGGAGTCACATCTGATTCGTCAGCTGCAAATGCTGCGATGCCAGTGCTGAAAACAAGCAGCACACTCATTGCACAGCAAATGAGTCGTTTGAGTACAATTTTCATAAGGATTTGAACCTCCTAATAAATATATATAATTATTATATAACATTAAAAATTTTTTTTCAATACAAAATACAAATATATTTCGGTTATTTTGTTGAGAATTTGAAAATTGTAACAGATTTGTATTCTTCACCTGCATCATATATGCATGAAGGGAACTCAGGTTTATTGGGAGAATCAGGATAAAACTGTGTTTCAAGGCAGAAACCGCTTCTCTTATTCATAGGTAAATTGTTTTTGCCGATTGTGCCTTTAAGGAAATTACCGGCATAAAACTGAACACCGGGAAGATCAGTGAAAACTTCAAGATTTATGCCTGTTTTTTCACATTCAACATGTGCAGCCTTTTTAATAGAACCGTCATAACCGTTAATGCAGAAATTGTGATCATATCCGCCTGTGAAATTAAGCTGATCGCAGTCAGTATCAATTGATTTACCGATTAACGCATTATTACGAAGATCAAATGGTGTGCCCTCTACAGGAGTAATTTCACCTGTGGGAATGCTGAATTCGTCAACAGGTGTGAAGTTGTCTGCATTGATTGAAATATAGTGGTCGAGAATTGTGTCATGATCATATCCACCAAGGTTAAAATAAGCGTGATTTGTTAAATTGATGACAGTCTTTTTGTCTGAAACAGCATAATATTCAAGCTTCAATTCATTATTGTCTGTTAGTGTATAAATGACGCTTGTGATGATATTTCCAGGGAAACCGTTTAATCCGTCAGGACTTGAATATGTGAATTTAACAGAATTTTCACTTAAAATTTCAGCGTCCCATACAGCAGTATTGAATTCTCCGTTGGAATGAAGGCATGTGACATCTTTTTCATTGGCTGTAAGCTTGTACTCGCTGCCATCAATGTTGAACGAAGCATTGCCGATTCTGTTAGCGTAAGGCCCCACAACAACTCCCTGATAATCTGTTCTTTTTTCAAATCCTTCAATATCATCAAAGCCTACAAGAATATCTTTTTTGTTACCGTTTTTATCGGGAACGAAAATTTCTGCAAGAGTAGCTCCGTAAGATATGACAGAAGCTTTCATTTTCCCATTTGAAATATTATATTTTTTTACTTCCCTTCCGTCGCTAAGTTTTCCGAAATCTGAAACTGATACTGACATTTATTTATCCTCCGTGTTTATACTGAATTTGATATATTATACTATGATTTACTATTTTAAGTCAATATAGTTTTAATATTATTATGTATTGACTTTTTAACAATAAAATAATATAATTATTATATTTAGGGGTGGTAGTATGTCTGAAATTTTATATAACAGCTATTACTTGCAGATCGCATTGTTTGCTCTGCTTTTTGCTGTTTTGTTTATTTCAGTCATCTCTTTGTTTATCAAACCTGCAAAAAGAACAGTACGTGCCAGCCTTGTTGAGGCAGAATCAGGTCATATTTATGATATATCGCAGTTTGAAACATCAATAGGCAGGGCAAAAACATGTGATATTGTAATTGCTGATTCTTCTGTTTCTCGATTTCATGCGGTACTCTCAAGAAGATCTGCACAATGGATGATTTTTGATACTCATTCAATGTCTGGTACAGTGCTTAACGGAAGAAAAATTGACAAAAAACATTCGCTTAAAGATGGAGATAAGCTTTGTTTCGGCTCTACTGAATTCATCTTTTACACAACAGCCGTTACTACTCGTCAGCAGGTTTCTGCTAAGTCTAAAAAAAACGGAAAATCAACCACTAGAAAAAGCAAAGATTCAGAACAATAAATTACGGAGTGAACAATTTCTTGGAAACAACAAAATATAAGAAAATGTATTTCGGCAGACCCGGAAGTGCATATGGTTTGATAAGTCTTGTTGTAATGATTTGTCTGACTTTATATCAGGTTCTGATGTCATATTGTGTATTAAATGATAATGAGAATAATTTCTCTGAACTTATATTGTATTTTGCAATATTTATCATTATTGAGTGGGTATATTATTTTGTTTTTTCAATAATTCAGAACAGACATATAAGTCTTGAAATGATTGCATTTTCACTGTCATCGATAAGTTTATTTGTAACTTCAAGTGTATCACCTGAAAAAACAAAAACTCAGTTTTTTGCCATACTTATAGGTCTTGTTGTATATATAGCAATGATTTTTTATATGAAAGATACATCTCGTACTGCAGCTATCCGTCTTCCTATGGCTGTTGCTGCATTGGGAATACTTGCATTTACTCTTGCTTTTGCATCGTACACAAACGGTGCTAAAAACTGGATTTATATAGGCTCTGTTTCAATACAGCCTTCGGAATTTGTAAAACTTGCATTTATATATGTAGGTGCGGCCACGCTCGACAAACTGCAATCAACTAAATCACTTACATTTTATGTAATTTTTGCTGTCGGATGTGTCGGTCTGCTCGGACTTATGTCTGATTTTGGTACAGCTCTTATCTATTTCTGTACATTCATTATGCTTGCATTTCTCAGATCAGGAGATTTCAGAACAATTATTCTTGTGTGCACAGCTGCAGTAATAGGCGGAATTATTATACTTACTCAAAAATCTTATATACTTGACAGATTTTCAAGTTATCGTCATATATGGGAGCATATGTATGATTCGGGCGGTTATCAGCAAACCAGAACTCTTATATATGCTTCAAGTGGCGGACTATTTGGTGTCGGTCTTGGCAATGGCCATTTAAGAGATGTCTTTGCTGCGACAGAAGATCTGATATTTGGGCTTGTTTGTGAAGAACTCGGTCTGTTCACAGGTTTTCTTATTGTTATAACTTTCATTATTCTTGCACTTGCAGCAATGTATAATGCAAAGTTTTCCAGATCATCGTTTTTTACACTTGCTGCTTGTGCAGCTTCAGGTATGATTATTGTTCAGACAGCACTAAATGTGTTTGGTGTTACTGATTTTTTGCCTTTGACAGGTGTAACATTACCTTTTGTCAGCAGAGGCGGTTCAAGTATGATATGTTCCTGGGGGCTTCTTGCTTTTATTAAAGCAGCAGATTCTAGAACATATCCAAGACCTGTAAATGCAAGTAAACAGAAGGGAGAACAACGCTGATATGAAGACAATTAATAAACGTATTGCTCTTGTTGTTGCTGTTGTTCTTATTTTTACTTGTTTTTTTTCATTGTTGGTTTTTTCAATGCTGACAAATGCTGAAGAGTATGCATTGAAAGGTGTGAATTCACACTTGTTTGAAAACGGAGTGCTTATCAATGCAGGTGAAATTCTTGATGTAAACGGAATAAGACTCGCCTACTCTGAAAATGGTCAGCGAAAATACAGTGATAATTCTGATATAAGAGCTTCCCTGCTTCATATACTCGGTGATAATAAAGGTTTTATAGCAGACGGCATACAAGATACTTTTAAGAAAGAACTGTGCGGATACAATATATTTACAGGTGTTAATGCTGAATCAAAAAGCTCTCTTAATCTTACACTTGATTCTGAATTATGTGCTGATGCATATAACATTCTTGGCAAAGATAAAGGCTGTATTGCTGTATGTAACTATAAAACCGGTGAATTAATATGTGTAGCATCTGCACCTTCTTATGATATTTATAACAAACCCGAAGATATAGACAGTAATCCTGCATATGAGGGTATATATATCAACAGATTCTTTGATGGTTTATATACACCGGGTTCAATATTCAAACTTGTAACTGCTTATGCAGCCATTGAAAACATTGATGATATTTTTGAACGTGAATTTGTATGCAATGGTGCTGACGGGAATATCATATGTAATGATGTTCACGGAAATATTACTTTCAAACAGGCATTGAATCAATCATGTAATGTCGCTTTTGCTGAAATTGCAAATGAGATTGGCAGTGATGCTCTCCAGGAAACAGTTGAATCACTTGGACTTATTAATAAGTATAAGACTGCAGACAGAATTACTACTGCAAGTGGAATTTTTGATATTGAAGAATCCGAATCATATACAGAAATCGGTTGGGCAGGTATCGGGCAATCTACTAATCTTATCAATCCCTATTCTTTTTTGACTTTTGTTTGTGCGGTAGCAAACGGTGGACAAGCATATGAACCGTATTTTGTTTCATATGCCTCAGATTCAAACAATGTTCACAAGTATGAAGTTGATAAAAAAAAGTCTGAAATAAACATTGCTCCAACATCAGCTTCACTTCTTCGTGATTTGATGAGGTCAACCGTGTCAGATTTTTACGGAGATTATATGTTCGGTGATGTAACAATGTGTGGCAAAACAGGTACTGCAGAAAAAGATAACGGTGCGTCAAACGCTCTGTTTGTTGGTTTTTCTGATAATGAATCATTCCCATATGCTGTAATTGTTATTGTTGAAGATAGTGGTTCAGGTCTTAAATACGCTGGTTCTGCTGCTGCTGAAATTATGCAGAAAGTTTATAATAAATATAATTAAATCGGAGGAAAAAAATGAGCTTTATTGAGTTGGATTCAGTATACAAAAAATATAAAATGGGTGAAGTAACCATCAATGCTGCCGATAATGTATCCTTTTCTATTGAACAGGGTGAATTATGTATGATTGTCGGACCCAGTGGTGCCGGTAAAACAACAGTTCTTAATATTCTTGGAGGTATGGATGACTGTAATGACGGTAAAGTCCGTGTTGGCGGTGAATTGATTAATAATTACAATGAGAAGAAACTGACTGATTACAGACGCTATGACGTTGGATTCGTATTTCAGTTCTATAATCTTGTTCCCAATCTTACTGCACTTGAAAATGTTGAACTTGCATCTCAGATAAGCAATAAAGCCCTTAACCCTGCAAAAGTTCTTGAAAAAGTCGGTCTTGGTGACAGAATGAACAACTTCCCTGCTCAGCTTTCAGGTGGTGAACAGCAGAGAGTTGCTATTGCACGTGCCCTTGCTAAAAATCCTAAAATTCTTTTGTGCGATGAGCCTACAGGTGCACTTGACTATAAAACCGGTAAACAGATTCTTCATCTTTTACAGCAGACTTGTCATAATACAGGTATGACAGTTGTTATTATTACACATAATCAGGCTATAACGCCCATTGCTGACAGAATAATAACTATGAAGAACGGAAGAGTCAGCAGAATAGAAGTAAACGAAAGACCTCTTTCGGTTGACCGAATTGAATGGTAACGGAGGAATTCTGAAGTGAGTAAAGCATTATTAACGGATATCATACGAGCGATAAGACGTTCGTTTAGCCGTTTTATTTCGATTGTTATTATCATAGCACTCGGAACAGGTTTCTTTGTAGGTGTAAAATCTGCCGGTCCATCTATGCGTGAAACTGCTGAAGAATATTTTGCAGCTAACAATCTGATGGATATCAGAATTTCATCTGCAATCGGTCTTACCAAAGATGATGTTGCATCTCTTTCTTCTGTAAACGGTGTCAGTGGTGTAATGGGCAGCAAATTTATAGATGCACTTGTTCTTGTAAACGGCAAACCGGAAATAGACATTGATGGTTCACAGATCAGCACAAGAGCATACGGTATTGACCTTAATCTTTTGCAAGAATTCTATTATGGTGCAGAAAATCCGAATTTTATCAACAGACCTACGCTGCTTGAAGGTACATATCCCGTAAAAAACAATCAGTGCCTCGTTGATGCAAGCGAGTTATCTGCTCCAGAATCATACAAAATTGGTAATTACATTAAACTAGATTCTGATGCAAACACAGATCTTTCATCGGTATCTGTTACAGAGTTTGAAATCGTTGGCATCATCAGATCTCCTAATTATGTTTCTTTTGAACGTGGTAACAGCCTTGTAGGTAGCGGTAAAATCGGTACATTCATCTATATTCCCGAGTCAGTTTTTACAAATGATTATTACAATGAAGTTTATGTAACTGTAAATGGCGCAGACTCTTATGAATCAGGTTCTGATGAATATTATAATCATATTGAAAATGTAGCCAAGCAGATTGAATCTGCTTCTGTGGGTAATGTTTCTGTACGTGTTGAAGAACTCAAAAAGACTTTACCGACAGAAATTCTCAATGGCGAAAAGGAACTCAATTCAAGCAAGCAGACTTTTGAATCCGGATTGAAAGAAGCTGAAGAACAGATAGCTCTCTTTCAGAAATATGTAGATGACCCAACAGGTTCATACAATGAAGCTGTAAATCAAGCCGCAGAAGCTTTGGGACTTGCTGAGAGTGAATTCAACGGCAATACTTCTGCGTATTATAATGCTGTTGAAACGTATAATGCAAATCTTGAATCTTATAAATCAGCCAGAGATGCTCTTGCAGAAAAAAATACACAGCTTAATAATGCTCAGAGTCAGTATAATTCTGCTGAGATTGTTCTGATGAATGCAGAAAATTCTCTTACAACAGCTAAGCAACTTGTTACTTCAACCCAAAGCATTATTGATACAACAAGCGGTGTTCTTACGTCTCTTGAAGACTATCAGAACGGTAAATTAGACAACGGTCAGCTTACTCAGGCACTTCAGGCTCTTCAGAACATCAATCCCGCTCTGTTTGAATCTATCAAATCATTGTCTGCAGTAAGTATGGCTACTGAAGCAATTGGACTTATTAATCCGTATCTTGAACAGCAGAAATCTCAGCTTGCAATATATCAGGAGGGGGTTACAGCAGCAGAAACACAGCTTGCGGAATACAAGGTAAAATTTAATGCGGCTGCTACAGCCCTCAGTACTGCAAAAAATGCTTACAATGCGGCAGAAATTCAGCTTAATTCAGCTTATGATGCACTCAATACATTCTATGAGCAGCTTGAAGGTTCCAAAAATGAACTTTCTATGGCTCAGATAGAGCTACTTATCGGTAAAAATGATGTAAGCAATGACCTTGCAATGCTTAAGATTACAATTTCCAATGCAGCAACATATCTTGATAAAGCAAAGACAGAGTATGAATCAATTAAGTCAACATATGCAGCGCAGATTGCATCGGCAGAAAACAAAATTGAAAGAGCTAAAACACTTTATAAGAATCTTGATTCTGCCAAATGGACTGTTGCAGACAGAACTTCAATGCCAGGTTATTCCAGTCTGGAAAACTCTATCAGCAATATTAATGTTCTTGCAAATTTGTTCCCTGTTATCTTCTTTATTGTTGCAGCTCTTGTATGTCTTACAACTATGACCCGTATGGTTGAAGAAGAACGTACTCAGATGGGTACTATGAAGGCTCTCGGTTACTCAAGCGGTTCAATTATTTCAAAATATCTTATATATGCCCTCTTTGCAAGTATTATCGGCGCAGCATTAGGTATTATCATAGGCATTTATGCATTACCTTTTGCTATTTATAAAGCATATTCTATTATGTTTACGTTGCCACCGATTGTATTCACATTTCCTGTGGTTTATATTGTTATAGGTGTAGGTATTGCGCTTATTACTACCCTTGCTGCAGCGGTAATTGCATCTGTGAAAGAACTTAAAGTTCAACCTTCCACTCTTATGCGTCCCAAGGCACCGAAACCGGGTAAGCGAGTATTACTTGAAAGAATAGGTTTTATATGGAAACGACTGAGCTTTACAAGCAAAGTTACAACACGTAATCTTTTCAGACGTAAGACAAGATTTGTTATGACTATAATAGGAATTGGTGGCTGTACAGCGCTTATTCTTGGCAGTATCGGTCTTTACTCTTCTATTAATAACCTTATGAAAAAGCAGTATGATGAAGGTGGAGTCTCGGATTATGATGTGCAGTTAGTATTTGCATCAAATCAGACTGAAGATTCACAGATAATGAACAGACTAAATTCTGATGTAAGATTTACAGATATAATGCTGTCTTCTGTACAGTCTGTTACAGGCGGTTCAGACAGAACTGACAAAACTTCAGACGTTTACTTGTTTGTTCCTAAAAACAGTGATAAACTGTTGAATTTCATCAATCTCAAAAACAGAGAAAGCGGTGCAGAGATTTTTCTTGATGATACCGGAGCTGTTATAACAGAGCAATTTGCAAAAGATACAAATACATCTATCGGTGATTCTGTATGGATTGAGACTGCCGATGGAAAATTTGTTACAATACCTGTTGCTAACATTGCTGAAAATTATACTTTCAGTTATATTTATCTTACTGAAAATCTTTATCAATTCCTCTTCCAGGAACAGGTCGGATACAACTATGCTATCGGTAATATTGAAGAATCAATCCTTGCAGATAAGCAGTCTTCTGATAAAAAAGCAACCCAGAAGGCTTCACTTGCAACAGAGCTTATGTCATTTAATGAAATCAATGCTGTTGCATATATTTCTGATACGGTTGACACACTTGATGAAGTTATCGGTGTTCTCAGTATAGTTGTTCTTATATTCATAATTGCTGCGGCAGTTCTCGCCTACATTGTTCTTTATAATCTTAATAATATCAATATTTCTGAAAGACAGAGGGAACTTGCAACAATCAAGGTCTTAGGATTCCATGATAAAGAAGTCTCTGCATATATTTATCGTGAAAATGTTATTCTTACAATCTTTGGTATTTCTTTAGGTCTTGTTCTCGGTATTTTTGTTCATCAGCTTCTTATAACATATTGTTCTGTTGATACTGTTATGTTTGTTCAGGAACTCACATGGTCGAGTTATCTTGTTGCCGGTATGCTTACCGCATTGTTTGCAATTATCGTTAATGTAAGAATGCGTAAAAAGATCCATAATATTGATATGGTTGAGTCATTGAAAGCAATTGAATAAATTCAGATTTTATAAAAATAAAAATCACCGATTTTAGTCGGTGATTTTTTTTATATTGAGTATTACTTTATATCGCCTGTGTTTTTTTTGCTCTGAGATTCACAGTATATACATCTGTATACAAGATTTTCACGATCTGTAAGTTTGAATATATTCGGAAGTTCCTGTTCAATAGATGTTATACATCTGGGATTTGTACATTTGATAACTCCTTCAATTGTTTCCGGAGGAGCTATGTGTCGTCTTTCTGCAACTTTGCTGTCTTCGATTATGTTTACGGTAACACCGGGTGCAAGATAGCCGAGCACATCAAGGTTTATATCGATGGGTTCACAGATTTTAAGAATGTCTTTCTTTCCCATTTTTACACTTGTTGCATTCTTGATAATTGCAACCTGGCAGCCAAGTTTATCAAGATTTAGAGCTTTGTATATCTCCATTGCGCCACCCGCCTGAATGTGGTCAAGCACAACACCGTTATTAATTGTATTGAGAATCATATCATTCTACCCCCAACAACTTAAGAATTAACGCCATTCTGATGAATTTTCCGTTGAGTGCCTGCTCAAAATAACAAGCTCTGGGATCATTATCAATTTCAACAGAAATCTCATTGACTCTGGGCAGAGGATGAAGAATTGAAAGATCCTTCTTTGCCTTTGCAAGCTTTGACATATTAAGAATATATGTATCCTTGAGTCTGAGATAATCTTCTTCATTAAAGAATCTTTCTCTTTGAACTCTTGTCATATAGAGAATATCAAGTTCAGGCATAGCATCTTCAAGACTTCTTGTTTCAAAATACTCAACGTTGTTCTTATCCAGTTCCTGCTTGATATATGAAGGAACCTTGAGTTCATCGGGTGAGATGAGAACAAATTTAACATTTTCATATCTTGCCATTGCACCAATGAGAGAGTGAACTGTTCTCCCGAATTTAAGATCGCCGCAAAGACCGACAACAAGATTGTCGAATCTCCCCTTTTCTCTGTTGATGGTAAGAAGGTCTGTAAGGGTCTGTGTGGGGTGATTGTGACCGCCATCACCTGCATTGATGATGGGAACAAGTGAATGCATAGATGCAACAAGAGGTGCACCTTCTTTAGGATGTCTCATTGCAATAATATCTGCATAACCGCTGCAAACACGAACTGTGTCAGCTACACTCTCACCTTTTGATGCAGAGGAGTTATCTGCTGAAGAGAAACCAAGCACATTGCCGCCAAGTTCATACATAGCAGCTTCAAAACTGAGTCTTGTTCTTGTTGATGCTTCATAGAAAAGTGTTGCAATTTTTTTACCTTTACACTTTTCTGAATATTTTGCAGGATTTGCAATAATATCTTTCGCAACAACAATAAGCTCATCAATTTCTTGAGTTGTAAGCTCTTTTATATCGATAAGACTTCTCATCTTATGCACCTATCCAGCTTTCATCTGAGGGATTATTTCTGAATTTGATGAGTCTTGCAATATCTTCCGGTTTGATATAACCTTCATCTGCTGCAACTTCTGCAATAACATCAAAGCATGTAAGGCTTATATTTTTTACATTTGCAGCTGCAAGTCTGTCAATACCCTTCTGCATACCATATGTAAAGATGCTAACGATACCAAGTACTTCAGCACCTGCTTCACGGAGAGCATCTACAACGTCAATTACACTGCCGCCTGTTGAGATAAGGTCTTCAACAACAACAACTTTCTGCCCTTTTTCAAGCTTACCTTCGATTCTGTTCTGTCTGCCGTGATCCTTATTGCCTGAACGAACGTACCCCATAGGCATACCGAGAAGGTGTGCTGCTATAGCAGCGTGTGCAATACCCGCTGTGCTTGTACCCATAAGTACTTCACATTCGGGATATTCAGCTTTTACAGTTTCAGCAATTGCTGATTCAACAACATTTCTGTGTTCAGGAGCTGTAAGAATGAGTCTGTTATCGCAGTAAACGGGACTCTTGATACCGCTTGCCCATGTAAAGGGTTCTTCGGGTCTGAAGAATACTGCTCCGATTGATAATAAAGCTTTAGCTACTTTTTTCTGCATTTTAATCTATCTCCTTTTATTTTATCCAACAAATTCTGCAACACATCTTCTGTATGCCGCAACTGGGTCATCGGCTGCTGTTACAGGTCTTCCAACGACAATATAATCTGAGCCGATTTCTTTTGCTTTTTCAGGAGTAGTTACACGAACCTGATCACCGATGTCTCCGTCTGCAAATCTAATACCGGGCGTGATTGTGTAGAATTCACATCCACATACATCGTGAACCTTTGATGCTTCGAGAGGTGAACAAACAACACCGTCAAGCCCTGCTTTCTTTGCGTTTGCTGCATAGTGCATAACTACTTCATCAATAGGCTTGTCAATAAGAAGATCAGTCTTCATTCTTTCTTCACTTGTAGATGTGAGCTGTGTAACAGCAAGAAGGATGGGACGAGTTCCGTCGGGTCTTGTAAGACCTTCAATGGCTGCTTCCATCATGGCAATTGTGCCGCCAGCATGAAGGTTACACATATCAACATCAAGTGCAGAGAGAACAGACATTGCTTTTTTTACAGTATTGGGGATATCGTGAAGTTTGAGGTCAAGGAAAATCTTGTGGCCTCATTCTCTGCTTTCTTTAACAAAAGAGGGGCCTTCTGCATAGAAAAGTTCCATACCGCTTTTTACAAAAGGTTTTTCTTCTTTGAAATTGTCAAGAAATTTCATACAAGTTTCTTTGCTGGCGAAATCGCAAGCGATAATTACGTCTTTACCCATTTAGTGAGCGCCTCCTATTATATCTTTAAGATTATTTATACCGTATTTATTCATTACAGAGGGTAAATCTTCAATGATTTTTTTACATACAAAAGGATCAATAAGATTTGCCGCACCAATCTGTACTGCAGTTGCACCAGCAAGCATCATTTCAATTACGTTTTCTGCTGTTGAAATACCTCCCATACCAATAATTGGGATATTAACAGCTTCGTATACTTTATAAACCATTGAAAGTGCTACGGGGAGAATTGCAGGTCCGGAGTAACCGCCTGATTTGTTATACACAACGGGCTTTTTGTTTTTTAGATCAATTCTCATACCCATAAGAGTGTTTATCATACTGATGCCGTCTGCACCTGCTTCTTCGCAAGCTTTTGCAATAGAAACAATATCTGTTACATTGGGACTTAACTTTATATAAACAGGTTTTGTTGTAACTGCTTTTACTGCTTTTGTAACTTCAGCAGCACTTTCGCAAGAAGTACCGAAGCTCATTCCGCCACCGTGTACGTTTGGACAGCTGATATTGACTTCAATAATTCCGACCTGATCTTCTTTGTCAATTTTTTCGCAGCAATATACATATTCGTCAAGTGAAAAACCGCTTATGTTTGCAACTACAGGTTTGTGGAAACACCGTCTGAGTTTCGGAAGTTCTTCAGCAATAACTTTTTCAATACCGGGATTCTGAAGTCCTACTGAATTTATCATACCTGAATAACATTCAGCGATTCTGGGTGTGGGGTTACCGAAACGAGGTTCTTTTGTGGTTCCTTTGAATGAAAATGAACCAAGAATATTTATATCGTAAAGTTCTGCAAATTCATAACCAAAACCAAAGGTTCCGCTTGCAGGGATAAGAGGATTATCAAGTTCAATACCGCTGAGATTAACTTTTGTGTTTACCATATGATTTCCTCCTTAACAAGCACGGGACCATCTTTGCATATTCTCTTATTACCATATTTTGTTTTGCATGAGCACCCCATACAAGCACCAAAACCGCAGCCCATTCTTTCTTCAAAGCTGAACTGCCCTGAAGTTTCAGCCGTATTATAAAGAGCTTTAAGCATAGGTTCGGGACCGCAAGTGTAAATATAAGTATAATCAAGATTTTTTAACGCATCTGTTACGAAACCTTTAACACCTATTGAACCGTCTACAGTTGTGACAATTGTTTTGCAACCGATCGCTTCAAAATCTTCTTTACAGAAAATCTCATCTGCTTTATTGAATCCGAGAATTGCAGTTACTTTTTTGCCTTCAGCAAGTAGTTTTTTAGCAAGATAGAACATAGGAGGTACACCGACACCACCGCCAATAACAACAGGGGTGTCACCTGATACAGATGTATCAAAACCATTTCCGAGACCTACAAGGACATCAAGTTTTGTTCCTGCTGTCATTTTGCTCATCATTTCTGTGCCAGTTCCGACTACTTTATAAATGATTGTAAGCTCATTTTCTTTGCAGTCAAAAATTGAAATAGGTCTTCTGAGATAAAGAGTTTCAATTTTGATATTAATAAACTGACCGGATGCAGTAACAGCGCTTGTGTCACCTTCAAATACCATTTTGTATACACTGTCAGTCAGTTTTTCGTTTGATTTGATTGTATAAATTACATTATTCATTTGTTTCACCTTTATAAACTATCTGACCGTTGCAGATTGTCATTATACATTTGCCTTTGACTTTTTCACCTTCAAAAGGTGTTGCTTTTCCCATTGAAACAAAGTCAGCTGAGTTTATTGTGTATTCTTTCTCAAGGTCAAAAACGCAAATGTCTGCTTTGTTTCCTTCTTTGATTCCGGCTTCAATGCCAAATCTTTCTGCAGGAGTAATACTCATAATCTGAATCAGTTTTTCAAGAGAAATAATGCCACTCTGAACAAGCTTTGTATACATTATCGGAAAAGCTGTTTCAAGACCGGTAATACCCATATTTGAACCCGCAAGACCTTTTGATTTCTCTTCTGCAGAATGCGGTGCATGGTCTGTTGCAATCATATCAACTGTACCATCAAGCACACCTTCGAGAAGAGCAATTCTGTCCTCTTCACTTCTGATGGGAGGATTCATTTTGAATCTGCCTTCATCTTTAAGCATCATATCATTCATCACAAGGTAATGAGGTCCTGTTTCACATGTAATATCAACACCGTTTGCTTTTGCTTTTCTGATTATATCAACACTCTCTTTTGTGGATATGTGACAGACGTGATATTTTACACCTGTTTTCTTGCAGAGTTCAATATCTCTTTCTATTTGTTTCCATTCACTCTCAGAGCATATTCCTTTATGTCCGTTTGCTTTTGCATATTCACCGTCGTGTATGTAACCGCCAAATAGAAGATCATTTACTTCGCAATGGGCAGAAATGATTTTACCAAGCTCTTTAGCTTTTATCATAGCAGCGAGCATCATTTCATCACTCTGAACTCCCCTGCCGTCATCAGAAAAACCTATTACGTTATTGCTGATCTCTGCAAGATTTGTTAACTCTTCACCTTTTTCACCTTTAGTAATTGTTCCGAAAGGATAAACATTGATTACAGCATCTTTTTTTATAATATCAAGCTGAAGTTTCAGATTTTCTGCTGAATCGGGACAGGGATTAAGGTTTGGCATAGTGCATACTGATGTGTAACCGCTTTTTGCAGCAGCCATTGAACCCGATTTGATTGTTTCTTTATAAGAAAAACCCGGCTCTCTGAAATGCACATGCACATCAACAAAACCGGGGAAAATATATTTACCTGAACAATCAATAATTTCACCAGAAAAAGAAGAAACTGCTTCACCAACGGAAACAATGTTTCCGCCTTCAATAATAATATCAGCATTACTTAATGTGTTGCAGGTATAAACTTTTGCGTTCTTAAGCAGTATTGACATTTTTTCTCCTTTGTCTGAACGGTTATACTCATAATAAAGGTTCCACCTGAGAGGCAGAACCTAATAGACATATAGAAACTGCCGGTTAACCGAATCAGAAATTTTTATTTATTATAACAAATAAAACATACTCTGTCAATATGTTAAAATATATAATAAATAAACACAATCAGAGATATTTTTTCAGATAATATCCCGTATAGCTTGCATCTGTTGCTGCAACATCTTCAGGTGTGCCTGTTGCAACAACTGTTCCTCCACCGTCGCCGCCTTCAGGACCTAGATCGATTATATAATCAGAACATTTAATAACATCAAGATTATGTTCTATTACAAGCACGGTATTGCCTGAATCTGCAAGTTTGTGAAGAATATCAATAAGTCTGTGTACATCTGCTGTGTGAAGTCCTGTTGTGGGTTCATCAAGAATATATATGGTTTTGCCTGTCGGACGTTTTGATAGCTCTGTAGCGAGTTTGACACGCTGTGCTTCACCACCTGACAATGTTGTTGCGGGTTGTCCTATTTTGACATAACCCAGACCAACATCATAAAGGGTTTGAAGTTTTCGTTTAATTTTAGGCATTGCAGAGAAGAATTCAAGACCTTCTTCAACAGTCATTTCAAGAACATCATATATGCTTTTACCTTTGTATTTTACTTCAAGTGTTTCTCTGTTATATCTTGCGCCGTGGCAAACTTCACAAGGTACGTACACATCTGAAAGAAAATGCATTTCAATCTTAACTATACCGTCGCCCTGACAAGCTTCACATCTTCCGCCTGACACGTTGAATGAGAATCTGCCTGGTGCATAACCTTTGATTTTTGCATCCTGAGTCTGTGAAAATAAATCACGAATATCGGTAAATACACCGGTGTAAGTTGCAGGATTAGAACGTGGTGTTCTGCCTATAGGTGATTGATCAATGTTGATAACTTTATCAAGATTATCGATACCAAGGAATTCTTTGAATTTTCCAGGGAATTTTTTAGCACCGTTGAGATCTGCTGCAAGTTTTTTATAAAGAATTTCATTCACAAGTGAGGATTTTCCTGAACCGGAAACACCAGTAACACA
Organism: Acutalibacteraceae bacterium; assembly: GCA_045639185.1. Lineage (GTDB taxonomy): Bacteria > Bacillota > Clostridia > Oscillospirales > Acutalibacteraceae > UBA1081. Next base: position 78,317 of record JAZUCO010000115.1, on the reverse strand, counting down.
AACGAACTTACCGAGCGGAATATCCACATCGATATTTTTAAGATTATTTTCTGATGCACCTTTTAATGAGAGAAAATGACCGTTTCCTTTTCTTCTTGAATCAGGTACGGGGATTTTTCTTGTTCCGTTCAGATACTGACCGGTTACAGAGTTTTTACACTTCTTTATAGCTTCAACATTGCCGCTGCAAACAATCTCACCGCCGTGAATACCTGCTCCTGGTCCGATATCAACTATATGATCTGCTGCATACATTGTATCTTCATCATGTTCAACAACAATGAGCGTATTACCTATATCGCGAAGATTTCTTAATGTTTCAAGAAGTTTGTCATTGTCTCTCTGATGAAGACCAATGCTAGGTTCATCAAGGATATAAAGAACCCCCATAAGTGAAGAACCGATCTGTGTAGCAAGTCGAATTCTCTGACTTTCACCACCTGATAATGATCCTGCAGAGCGTGCGAGTGTAAGGTAATCAAGACCTACAGAACAAAGGAAGTTGAGTCTGCTTTTTATTTCTTTTACAATCTGATCTGCAATTATATTTTCTCTGTCAGAAAGCTTCAGATTATCAATAAATTCAAGCTCTTTTTTCACTGAAAGATTTACGAATTCGTTAATATTTATTCCGCCGACTGTAACTGAAAGAATTTCTTTCTTTAATCTGGCTCCGTTACAATCAGGGCAATTGCAGGCTGTCATTACTTGTTCAATTTCATATCGTGACCAGTCTGAAGTTGTTTCTTTATATCGTCTTTCAAGATTGTTGATAATGCCTTCAAATTCTGCATTGTAATTACCGCTGCCATATGCTGTGGCACGATGCATAATGAGTTTTTCACCTTTTGTGCCATTGAAGATTGCATCTACAGCTTTTTCTGAAAGTGTTGAAAAAGGATCATCTAAAGAAAAATCATATTTTTTAGCAAGTGCATCAAAATACATTTTAGAAATAGAAGATGAATCGGTTTTAGACCAACCCGGCGCATTTATTGCTCCATCATTGATTGATTTTGATTTATCCGGAACAATGAGATCAGGGTCGACTCTCATAAAAAAGCTGAGCCCCGTACAAGTCGGACAAGCGCCATACGGATTATTGAAAGAAAACATCCTTGGGGAAAGTTCGTCAATACTGATTCCGTGATCAGGACACGCATAGTTCTGTGAAAAAAGAAATTCTTCACCATCTACAACGCTTACAATAACAGTACCAGCTGCAAGTTTTGATGCAAGTTCAACTGAATCTGCCAGACGGCTTTTGACAGATTCTTTTATCACAAGTCTGTCTACGATTATTTCAATAGTGTGCTTGATATTTTTTTCAAGACTTACTGAATCATCAAGGTCATAAACGAGTCCGTCAATTCTTGCTCTTACATAACCTGATTTTTTAGCATTTTCAAGTTCTTTCTGATGTGTTCCTTTTTTTGCTCTTACAATGGGTGCGAGAATCTGAATTTTACTGCCTTCAGGAAGAGAAAAAACCTGATCTACAATCTGATCTACTGTCTGCTGTTTTATTTCTTTTCCGCAAACAGGACAATGCGGTATGCCGATTCTGGCGTAAAGCAATCTGAGATAATCGTAAATTTCAGTTACGGTCCCAACGGTTGAACGAGGATTTTTTGAAGTTGTTTTCTGATCTATGGAAATGGCGGGAGATAAACCGTCAATACTGTCTACATTTGGTTTATCCATCTGTCCCAAAAACATTCTTGCATAGGAAGATAAAGACTCAACATAGCGTCTCTGACCTTCTGCATAAATTGTATCAAATGCAAGAGAGGACTTACCTGACCCTGATAATCCGGTAAAAACGATAAGTTTGTTTCTCGGTATCTCAAGGTCAATATTTTTGAGATTATGCTCTCTTGCGCCTTTTACAACAATGTTTTTTTGTGCCATTATTTTATCTCCTGTTTAAGTTTTTCAATTTTATCTCTTAGATATGCAGCGTGCTCAAATTCAAGAATTTTTGCTGCAGCCTTCATTTCTTTGGTTAATTCTTCAATTAACTTGTATTTTTCTGCCTTTGACAAGCGTCTTGATGATTTACCATCTGCTGTATTCTTTGAACTGATTTCAAGAATTTCATGAACAGGTTTGATGATTGTCTGAGGTACAATTCCGTGTTCATTGTTATATTTCATCTGTTTTTTACGTCTTCGGAGTGTTTCCCTGATGGCAGCTTCCATAGATGGTGTAACAGAATCTGCATACATTATAACAGAACCTTCAGCATTTCTCGCTGCTCTGCCTATTGTCTGAATAAGAGAACGTTCAGATCTGAGGAATCCTTCTTTGTCGGCATCAAGAATTGCAACCAATGATACTTCCGGAATATCAAGACCTTCTCTTAACAGATTAATACCAACAAGAACATCATAATCCCCTTTACGAAGATCTCTGATGATTTCCATTCGTTCAATCGTATCGATATCATAATGCATGTATCTGACTTTTATTCCGAAATCAGCCAAATAGTCAGTAAGACTTTCTGCCATCTTTTTGGTAAGAGTTGTTACCAGAACACGCTCTTTTCGTGCTGTTCTGATATTTATTTCGGAAATCAGATCTTCAATCTGACCATCTACGGGTCGGACAGATATTTCAGGATCTAGCAGACCTGTAGGTCTTATAACCTGCTCCGCAATATTTACACTCTTCTGTAATTCAAAATCACCGGGAGTTGCACTTACAAATATTTTCTGACCTATCTTTGAATAGAATTCATCAAATGTTAGAGGTCTGTTGTCGTATGCAGACGGTAATCTGAATCCGAATTCTACAAGTGTATCTTTTCTGGATCTGTCACCGCCATACATTGCTCTCACCTGAGGAAGCGTTACGTGGGATTCATCAATCATCATAACAAAATCGTCAGGAAAATAGTCAATCAACGTAAAAGGCGGTTCCCCCGGCTTTCTGTCTGACATAATTCTTGAATAATTTTCAATGCCTTTACAGAATCCTGTTTCTCGCAACATTTCAATATCATATTCCGTGCGCTGTTTTATCCTCTGAGCCTCTAAAAGTTTTCCCTGTTCTTTGAATGATTTTTCTGTTTCAAGCATTTCAAAATATATCTCATTTATTGCGTTTTCCATTTTTTCGTGTGAAACAACATAATGAGATGCCGGAAAAATAGCAACGTGTGAAATTATATTGTTTGTATTGCCTGTTAATGGGTTAAATTCACATATTCTATCAATTTCATCACCAAAAAATTCAACTCTTATTGCAAATTCAGCGGTATATACGGGAAAAATCTCAACAACGTCTCCCCTGACACGGAATTTATTTCTCGTAAAGTTTATATCGTTGCGTTCGTATTGTATTTCAACTAGTTTTTTTATCAAATCATCACGGCTTTTTTCCATTCCCTGTCGCAATGAGATTACCATACTTCTGTAATCAATCGGATCACCGAGTGAATATATACATGATACACTTGCAACTATGATAACATCACGTCTCTCAGATAATGCTGATGTTGCAGAGTGTCGGAGCCTGTCTATTTCATCATTTATAGCTGAATCTTTTTCAATGTATGTGTCAGTTGTCGGAAGATATGCTTCAGGTTGATAATAATCATAATAAGAAACAAAATATTCTACTGCATTTTCAGGGAAAAATTCCCTGAATTCAGAACATAGCTGAGCAGCGAGTGTTTTGTTATGAGCAAGAACAAGTGTTGGTCTGTTTATACGCTCTATTATGTTAGCCATTGTAAATGTTTTACCTGAACCAGTAACCCCCAAAAGTACCTGTTCATTGTCACCACGATTCAGACCTTGAACTAGCTTATCGATAGCCTCAGGCTGGTCTCCTGTAGGTTTATATTTTGAATGAAGAATAAACTTATCTGCCATTGTTCTCACTCCTCTCATTCATAATCTTGTTATTAGCTATACAAAATATATTATTAATTATTATACATCAGAAATATTAAAATCTCAACAAAAAACTTAATTAAAAATGAGAAGCCATATAATAACAGCTTCTCATTTTTCTTATGTTATTTAATTAAAGTTTATTTAAGAATAATATTTTTAATAAATTCATTAAAATCAACTTTTGAAGCATTGTCAGTATCAATAATACAGTTTATGTAATAACATCCTGAATCATAAGAAAAGATAAAAGTATATGCATTTTTATAATATTCTGAAGATGTGCATTTTGTTTTGAATGCAACGCACTCTGTTTCTGATACTGTAACAGAATACTTTTCATAAGAAAAAACTTCACTGCCGTAACTTTCGAGAAGTTTCTCGCAATTTACCTGACAGCCGTTGATGTGGTCTTCAATATTGCCGTAACTACCGTCATAATATGAAATAAAAATTTCTGCATTTTTATCTTCAGAATAGAAATATCCTGGATTATTATTATCAGCCACAAAAGTTTTAGGCAAATTAAAGCGCATTTCTGCAGTTTCAACTGTATTCTCAATAACTATTTGAGAATTGAATTCTATGAATTCTGTTATAAACTCACCGGTATCTGACTTCTGTCTTTTTTTATTCTCATTAAGAGAATAAACTTTCAATTTATCATTTCCGTTTATTACAATATTTCCGTTTTCATCTCTTACAACCATATATTCTACACCATCAGGTGTAATATATATGTCAGATCTGTTTGCTGTGCAGGCTGTAAACAGAGATAAAATGCAAACAATGACAAGCATCAAAGAAAAAATCTTTTTCATTATTTTTTATCCTTTCAAAAGTGACATAATTTCAGCTCTTGTGCGTGCGTCTTTTTTTGCTACACCTCTGAGAGCTGATGTCTGAGTCATTGAACCTGCGGCCTTGGCACCTCTCATAGTCATACAAAGATGCTGAGCTTCAACAATTACAGCAATACCTATAGGATTCAATTCTTCGTCAAGAAAATCTGCAATCTGTGAAGTGAGTCTTTCCTGAAGCTGAGGTCTTTTTGCAAACAAATCTACGATTCGCGCAAGTTTTGATAATCCAATAACCTTACCTTCAGAAGGAATATAAGCAATATGTGCTTTACCAACAAAAGGAAGAAGATGATGTTCACACATTGAGTATAAAGGAATATCTCTTACAACAACAATTTCATCATTATCTTTTTCAGAGAAAACCTTTATGTGACGTTTAGGGTCATCAGAAATGCCTGAAAAAATTTCTTCATACATTGCTGCAACACGCTTAGGTGTCTCTATCAAACCTTCTCTGTCAGGATCTTCTCCGATTGCCTCGAGAATATCTCTGACAGCTCTTTCAATTTTAGCTTTATCCATGCATTTTCGCCTCTGTTTCATATGTGTAGCTAAGTTTATAAATTATATGTCATCATTATGTTCAAGATAACACTCAGGATTGTGTGATAAAAGATATTCAAAATCATTTTTAGATGAAAAATAGTCAGTGATGGTAATATCAGTAACAACACAATTACATATGTCTCCGAAAAGCTTCTCGGAATTTTCTGCACCGATTCCTGAAATATAGAAATTGAGAATATCGCACAGCGTATCAGCAAGAATTGATGTATCATTTTTCTTACTCAGAATATCAAGATATGTATAGAGCATATCTGATTCCATATCATTATTTCCTGCTGCTACTTCATAGCTTTTGTCAGATGCAGTATAAGTAAAGCCTTCTGTGACATACAGATTTACTTTACCGAGAATTTCGGTCAGTCGTCCAAGCCCGCTTTTATCTATAATCATGTATCTGTTTACAGAGCATTTTCTTACATTCTCAATTGAATTTATAAGAGAGTTTATTCCGCCATAGGAATAACTGTCAGCAAATGTCTGATTCCCGTCCGATGTTGTCATATCAATCATAGATATGCTGATTGATTCTGAATATATCTGAAATTCAAGGAGCATGGCAAATGCTGCATTTCCAACCCCCTCTGAATTACAGATAAAAAGAATATTGCAGTCACCGGCAAAGACATTATCGTCTATTACGTTTGCAGCAGTGGTGTTTTCATTATTAAGAGTATTTTTATTTTCAGCTTTATTAAAAACAGCAATTACAATGCAAATCAGAATCAATAAAACAAAAATGACAGAAAGTAAAATAATATTTTTTTTATTTCTGAAAAAGTTGTTCTCGGAATTCATCAAATCACTCCAATTTGATATATTATATTATAATTTCGTAAAAAAAACAAGGCTGTTGACTAAAATTTTTATTTCCTATTGATTAATCAGTTAAATTATGATAATTTTATAACATAAATTATGGAGGTGTATTATGGCAGATAAAAATAAGAAAAAAGGCGGCATTTTTAAGTATCTAGGATATGGTGTCGGTGCTGTAGGTCTTGATCTCAGTTATGGTATGTTCTATTCATACCTTAATAAATACCTTACTGACGTTCTTAAGTTAAGCTCTGGATTCCTTCTTCTGTTGACTCCTATTGCAAGAATTTGGGATGGTATAAATGACCCGATGATGGGTTCAATTGTAGATAACGGAAAATTCAGAATGGGCAAATATCGTCCTTGGATTCTTATCGGTTCTTTCTGCAATGCGATCATTCTGTGCTTGTTATTCAATAACTTGTTCAATCTTTCTGGTGTATCATTGTATGTTTATATAGCTGTTATGTATGTATTCTGGGGAATGTCAAATACTCTTGCAGATATTCCTTATTGGTCAATGGTTCCATCATTCACAAAAGATCCCGGTGAAAGAAGTATAATTGCAACGATTGCACGTACATTCTCAGGTCTCGGTCAAGGAATTATCTCAATCGGTGCCCCTATTCTCATGGGTGTTGTAAGTGTTACAACAGACCCTGCTACAGGTGAAAAAGTTTTTGATGAAAAAACATTCCTTGTATTATCTCTAGTGAGTGCAATAGGACTTATATTATTCTCCACAATCAGTGTTTCTTCTGTACGTGAAAAACACACAACACCTTCAAATGAAAAATTTTCATTCAAGAAGATTTTTACTGTTGCAAAAAATAATGACCAGCTTCTTATATTTATGTTATTTGCAATGCTTTCAAATGCAGGCTTCTATATGATTTCCGGTGTTGGTGCATATTACTTTGATGTTGTTGTTGGTGATAGTTCAAAGCAGAGCGGATTTAACACTTTTGGTGCTGTAGGATCAATTCTTGGTCTTGCAGTAATTCCAATTATGATGAAATTTACTTCAAGACGCAACACATATAAATTTTCACTTTGTCTTGCGATGGCAGGTTATGTAGGAATGCTTCTTGGCGCAAAAGCTTTTGACAGCCTCACAGTTATGAATATCTCTTATCTCATTGCACAGATAGGTACCGCATCAATGTTCGTTTCACAGACTGTTTTTCTTGCAGATATAGTTGATTACGGTGAATATAAAATGGGCTTCAGAGCTGAATCCATAACATTTTCAATGAAGGGTTTCCTTCAGAAGATGGCATACACACTTCAGACCATCATTCTGTATTCAGGACTTTCAATTTCTCATTATGATGGTGAGCTTCATTCAATGAATCCCGCAGCTGCGCATTCTTCAATCAGTGTAATGATGCTTGTTCTGCCTATGATTCTTATGCTCGCTTCATTGCTTGTGTTTACATTCAAGTTCAAACTTACTGATAAGAAAATGCAAGAAATTACAGAATATCTTTCAAAAAACAAATAAGTAAGATTAATTGAGGTATCCTTGAATCTAAGGATACCTTTATTTTATAAAAATAATTAAAATATCTTGAATTATATCACTAATTATGTTAATATTCATTTTGAAAAATTGGTAGTAAAATGGTGAAATGATGAGTGTTTCAATATTTTCTGATGTAATTTACGGACGACCTGAATCTGAGAAATCAGCAACTGAAGAAAAAATATACAGCTTTTTATCTGAAAACTATTTCAGTTTTTATCACATAGAACACTCTCCTGCTGATACCATTGAAGATTGTCACGAAATTGAAAAATATCTTGATGCTGTTATATGTAAGAATCTTTTTCTCAGAAATTCAGCTGAAACAAAATATTTCCTGCTTCTGATGAGTCCTGATGCAAAATTTGATTCGAAAGTTATTTCAAAACAGGTTCAGTCTTCAAGACTTTCTTTTGCTTCTGCAGATAAAATGATTGATATTCTCGGTGTAGAACCCGGTTCTGCTAGTATTATGTGTCTTATTAATGATAATGCATCTGATGTAACATTGTTGATTGATGCGCAGCTTCTCAATAATGAATATTTTTGCTGTCACCCATGCAAAAATACTTCAACATTAAAATTCAAAACAAAAGATATTATTGAAAGATTTATTTCAATTACGGGGCATAACTACACAGTTGTGAATTTATGATTTCGGTGAAAGGAATATAATGATATGAAAAAACCAATTACAGCGATTATTGTAGGCGGTGGCCACAGATCGATTATTTACGGTGATTACTCTAAGGATCATCCTGATGAGTTAAAAGTTATAGGTATTGCAGATCCTGACCCTATCCGCGTTCAGCAGGCTATTGAGAGATTCGGAATAGCTGAAGAATATTGCTTTTCATCTGCTGAAGAACTTGCTAAAAAGGGAAAAATAGCTGATGTTATAATCAACGGAACAATGGATAAGGATCATGTAAAAACATCTATTCCCCTTCTTCAATGCGGTTATGATATGCTTCTGGAAAAACCCTTTGCCGTTAACAAAGAAGAAATGGCTGAGCTTATTGATGTTGTCAGAAAAAACGGCAACAAAGTTATGATCTGTCACGTGCTCAGATATTCAGAATTTTATAAAGAAATTAAAAATGTTATCAGATCCGGTGATATCGGTGAGATTATAAGCATTCAGCTTTGTGAAGATGTTAGTTATCATCATTATGCTACTTCATATGTAAGAGGCAAATGGGGCAACAGCGAAAAGTCCGGCACTTCAATGCTTCTTGCAAAATGCTGTCATGACCTTGATATGATGATGTGGCTTGTTGGTGATCTTAAACCAGTTTTTGTTACAAGTACCGGAAGTCTTATGTACTTCAACAGAGCAAATGCTCCTGAAGACAGCGGTGAAAGATGTATGGTTGACTGCAAGTATGTTGACACCTGCAATCTTTCTGCAAAACGAATCTATCTTGACCTTCCGGGCAGATGGGATTTCTATGTATGGCCTGACCTTCATTCAGCATCATATGATGAAAAATATGAATTTCTCAAAAATGAAAGCCCATTTGGTAAATGCGCTTATAAGTGTGACAACAATGTTGTCGATCACCAAACAGTTATGATACAATTTGATAATGGCGCTACTGGAAGTCACAATCTTACAGGTGGTTGTGCATTCTCACAGAGAATTGTACGTGTTATCGGCACAAAAGGCGAAATTAACGGCACTTTTGAAGGGCAGAAATTCACTGTTTCTTACATAAATCCTCATAATGATAATGATCATATCAGTGAAATTCATGATTTGTCTGAAAAATGTTCCGCTTCTGTAGGTCACGGCGGTGGAGACCATGCACTTGTTGCTGATTTTATTAAATATGTCAGAAATGAAGAAACCTCAGTTTCCTGCACATCTGTTTTTGACTCAGTAAACGGTCATCTTGTTGTATTTGCTGCTGATGAATCAATGAATAATGGTGGTATTCCCGTTAAAACCGATTTATAATGTAACAAATTTTTTATCCTCCCATATTATGATATTGAAGTTGCTGCTGAACGCATTGACTCAATATTTAACGGGAGGATATTTTTTTATGAATGATACGTTTGATTCATCTTGCAAAAAAATTAAGGAAGCCGTCTGCATAGATACTGCAAAGGTATATGATTCCTGTGCTGACAGGGATTGTCTTGCAGATATTCGTGTTTATTTTACCGATTGCGCTCAGGAAGTAATAGATAATGCCGTAACGGTCAAATGCAGAGGTTGTGAAGTAATTGATGTTATAACCGATGTGGAAAAAGTGCCTTTTAATAAAGGTTTTTATTCTGTTGACCTTACATTCTTTATTTCTGTAACTGTAGATGCGGTAATTAACCACAATTGTCCTACAGAAACTGTTACCGGCCTTGCAATTTATTCAAAAAAGTGTATTCTTTATGGCAGTGAGGGGAATGTGAAGATATTTACATCAGAATATTCAGAAAATAAGGCGGATGAAAACAGCTCAGTTGTTACATCAAATCCCAGAGCAAAAATTCAGGTTGCTGATCCCCTTTGCCTTGATGCCAAACTTTGCAGACCTTGTGATTGTTGCTGTAATCACGCTGACTTCTGTTGCAAAATGCCCAGTTGTGTAAGAAGATATTTTAACGGACAGTTCAATAATAACTCAGATAAAGCTGTAAGAGTTACAATTGGTCTGTTCACTATTGTACAGCTTGAAAGGGATGTTCAGATATTGATTCCTGCTTATGATTTCTGTATTCCCTTCAAAGAATGTACTAATAAGTGCGATACTGAAGATCCTTGCGATGCTTTCAGAAAAATCAAATTCCCTGTCGGTGAATTTTTCCCACCTTCAGAAAAAGATTGTGACAATGATACATCATACGAAAATACTGCACTGAATTTCTCGTGCGGCTGTAATAAATAACTGTAGAAAAAATTCTCCATATTTTGGAGAATTTTTTTAATTAACATATTGACAAAATAAAAATATAGAGATATACTAACAATAGTAATTATCATTAGTGATGAATATATAAAGATATATTGCTCAAACTAATGTTAAATTATAATTTGATTTAAGGAGAATTAATATGGATCTTAAAGGCTCAAAGACAGAGAAAAATCTTATGGCAGCATTCGCAGGTGAATCACAGGCTTACACTAAATACACATATTATGCATCAAAGGCTAAAAAAGACGGTTATGTACAGATAGGCAATCTTTTTGCTGAAACTGCAGCAAATGAAAAAGAACATGCAAAAATCTGGTTCAAGCTTCTTCACGAAGGTATGCCCACAACTCTTACAAATCTTGAAGATGCAGCAAACGGCGAAAATTATGAATGGACAGATATGTATGCAGGTTTTGCAGAAGAAGCAAGAGCTGAAGGCTTTGACCATATTGCATTCCTTTTTGACGAAGTTGCAAAAATTGAAAAAGAACACGAAGAAAGATACAGAAAGCTTATTGCAAACATCGAAGGAGGACTTGTGTTCTCAAGAGACGGCGACAGAATTTGGAAGTGCTCAAACTGCGGTCATATCGTAGTCGGCACAGATGCTCCTGACGTTTGCCCCGTATGTGCACACCCCAAGGCATATTTTGAACTTAAGGCAGAAAATTATTAATCTGAAAAAAGTAAGGACGGTTGGAATTTCCAACCGTCCTTTTATTATTATCAAGGTTTTGCAATTTTCTGAAGTTCTTCATTAACCCAGACCTTCACACCATCGGGTAACTGACCTCCAGCCATATCAAATATTTTCTGAATTGTAAAGCCTTTTGCCATATTCATCATGCCTTTGCTTACATTCATACTCATAGCTTCGGAAACTTTTTCTATCATTGATCCAATAAATGCATCACCTTCGGGAGTTTTCATAATATCTCCGAGCTTATCATAGATAGAGAAATATCCTTCTTTGAATGAAAGCTCACCTTCTGAAGACATATCTTCAAACCAGTTTGCAACATTAAGACCACTTCTTGTGTCTTTGAGAACATAACTTTCATTAACAACATCAGTTCTGTTGAATTCAGCAAAGTCCTGACATTCATCTGTAAATGCCTTAACTGTATTGATACCGTTTCTGAGAGGTACATTTTCAAATACAAATACCTTAGAACCTTCAATAGTATCTACCTTGACGCCGTTTACTTCAAGAGTTACACAAGGACTGTTTGAGTAAACTTTAACTGTGATAGCATCTGTGTTTCTGTCAAAATATCTCTTAGAACAAATATGAACAAATTTGTCATCAGGACGCCAGTACGCCTTATATATATAAAAGCTGTCCTTCTTAGTCTTGCGGTCAAATGTTACAAGACCTTTATTATTTCTGCCCTTTACACCGCCTTCATCTCGCATATCACTGCCGAAATCAAACATGTTCCATACATGTGTGCTCCAGAGATAGGGTCTTGTTGCGAATGTTTCAAGCATTTTTTCGTGATAATATGCCTGATACTCTTCAGAGTAATCCTGAACCTGAGGATTGTCATTGTGATATTTAAGAATACCTTCACATCCATATTCTGAAAGACCAATACAAATATCAGGATGTTCACTATGGAATGTGTCAAGCCATGGAGCATTATCTTCAACAGAACCCATATACCAACCGAAATAGTGATTGTATGAGATAATATCTGTAATCTTATTGAAGATGCTGTCATTTTCAACAAGAGTAAGATTTGCTATTGTTGTAAGCCTTGTTTTATCAAGTTCGTGACAAAGATCATTGAGTGCGTTAATATTATCAATAAGATCAGGATCTTCTCCACCGATAGTGATTTCATTTGCAACCCCCCAACATACAATTGAGGGATGATTATAATTCTGAATAACAAGTTCCTTCATCTGAGAAATTGTATTTTCTCTTGCGGGTGCGCCCTTAATAAATGCTGAAATAAACGGAATTTCAGCCCAGATGATCATTCCGTATTCATCGCAAAGATCATAAAATGTCTGAGAATGCTGATAGTGAGCAAGTCTGATTGTGTTTGCACCTACTTCAGCAATAAGTTTCATATCTTCACGATGTTCTTTTTCTGTTATAGCCCAGCCCATATTCTCTCTGTCCTGATGTCTTGAAACACCATGGAGAGGATATGATTTGCCGTTAAGGAAGAAACCTTTTTCAGGATCAACAGAGAATGTTCTGATACCATATTTGAGGCTGACTTTATCAATAACAAAACCTTTATGCATAATTTTTGCATCAAGATTATAGAGATAAGGATCTTCTATACCGTGCCAAAGATGGGGTTCAGAAATTTTGAACTCACACTTTCCTGTCTTTTTATTAACCTTTTTAGACTTACCTGCTGTTTCAATAATAACATCATAGTTGTCTGTATTGCCGGTTACAAAAGTCTCAACACTGACTGTTGCAGAGCCGTCATCATTAATAATGGGTGTTACAACAACGCCGTTTCCACCATAATAATCAAGATCAAAATGTGTCTTGTTTACAATAACGAGATTTACATCTCTGTAAAGACCACCATAGAATGTAAAATCTGCTGTCTGAGGATAAACTTCTTTACTTTCACTGTTATCTACAGATACAGCAATTTTTGCTTTACCTTTATGAAGATAAGGGGTGATATTACATCTAAAAGTAGAAAAACCGCCCTTGTGCTCTGTGACCTTTATGTCATTAACAAAAACCTCAGCAATTGCTTCAGCACCCAGGAACTCAAGATAAGCTTCTTCATCAGCATTAATATCAATCTTAATGCTGTTCATATACCAGCACTTGCCTCTGTAATAATCAAAACCGCCATCCTGACCATCAAGATTATTCCAGGTGTGAGGAAGCTGAACTTTCTGCCATTTCAATCCTGGTTTTGAAGGTAATTTGTTGTCATTGGAATCTTTAATAAATTTCCAACCGTCATTCAGTTTGATAATTTCTCTCATACTGTTCACCTTTCATTTTTTTATTACTATTATTTTATCAAATAGTATATATTATGTCAATAAAAAAACAGCGACATTTGAATGTCGCTGTTTGAGTTTAAGCATTATCCGGAATATCAAAATCATCTAATGAAGCCAGACTGTGATTAACAGCGACATCAAGTCTTTTTGAGTTGTCAACATTATCCTCATCATCATCATTTTCTTCACCATAGCCATAACCATGTCCATAGCCATAACCAGCTGAGTTTTTTGCTTTATGATGGCCATATCCGTAACCATATTTTTTGCCATAGCCATATTTTGCACCATAACCGTATTTACCGTAACCATAACGACCATAGCCATATTTACCGTCGTAGTAACCACCGTATCCGCTAAATCCTTCCTGGACGCCATTGAACACAAAACCAAGAATTTTTGCTGTGCTGAAAGACATAACTTCAAGTGTTTTTCTGATTTTATCAATTGAAGTCCTGTCCTGATATGCAACAAGCAATAAGCAATCACACAAATTGGTTGCGCTTACTGCTTCAGATATTTCTTTAGCAGGTGCAACATTAACGATTACATAATCATAATGCTTTCTAAGATATTCAAAAAATGTTATACATTCAGTCTCATTAAACACATATGATGAATTGCCGGCTATATAAATATCAAGACATTCATCATCATTATAACACACAGCGGAAAAATCAGCTGAAGAATCAGAAATAATGTCAGTAAAACCATACTTTTTATCAAGTTTAAGATATTTCTGAACACTGCGTGTTTTCAGATCAAAATCAACGCAAGCTGTTTTATGTTTTGAGAGCGCAAGCGTGTGAGCAAGGTTAAGAGCAACCATTGTTTTGCCCTCACCATGAACTGCAGCACTAACAGCTATAACTTTATCATCTGTTGAAAGATTTCTGAGAAGTCTTTTTCTGAGCAATCTGAACGACTCTTTGAATGTCGGATGTCTGTCATTAATTCTGACAACATGCTCATTTTTCTTCTCTCTTTTGGATGTTCTGTAGAATGTAACATACGGAACTTCAACAAAACACTTCTGATTCAGTTTGTTTTTGAAATCTTCTTTTTTTCTGACCGTATTTCTGAAAAATGCATAAACAGCAATAAGTCCAAATCCAAAACCAACACCTACCAGTGCCATAATTATACCGGTTCGGATAAAGTTATTTGTTGTATAAGGTTCAGTAGGCAATGTCGGCTGAATCAGAATTTTAAGACTGATATTTCCTACAACAAAAACAGCAACTTCAGGATATACATTAACTACAGCATTGACAATATTGTATGCATCTTCAGGATTATTGCTTGTGACAGTAACCTTAAAAATATTTGAATCAGCAGCAACTGAAGAGGCTGAAATAGCACCATTAATGTATGATGACTGTAATTCATTTTTGAGAGCATTTTTCATCATTGCTGTATTGAGTATATATGGAAATGTTTTAGATAACTGCGAAGCTGAATTATTATCATAGTAAGATGCAAAAACTGCATTTCCGTTAGCACTGTAAGATACAGCTGTAACAGAAAAAGATACAGATGACTCATACATAGGTTGATAGTTTTTATACTTAAATGAACCTGCGGAAAACCCAAATATTAATGCTAAACATAAAATTATATACCAGAATTTTTTTATTGCCTTGGCAAAGTCTACAGCAAAAACCGCTGAATCAAATATTACATTTTCCGGCTGATGTGAAGCATTTTCTGAAACGTCAGTAAATGCTGATGATTTCTTCTGAAATGATGTCATCAGGAATTCACCTCCGATTTCTTATCAACATCATAAGATTGTTCTAATTTGGAGAAAAGTGAAGGAAGAACATGAACATCATTAAAAATACAACCTTCAACAGATGCACCTGATTGACTAATCATTTCAATCATATCATTAATTTCAGGAACGGGAGCAATATCCTGACGAACGACAATAAGTGCTGCATCTATATATCCTGAAATAATTTCTGCATCAGATACAAGAGATGTGGGAGGTGTATCAAATATAATTACATCAAATTGCTCTTTAAGAGATTCAACAAACATTTCAAACCGCTTTGTAGAAATCATTTCTGAGCTATTTCTGTATTTTTGCTTACCGCACATAATATAAAGTCCTGTATTAGGTTCTTTTATAATTGCGTTATTTATTGCAATATTTCCACGGATAACTTCACCCAGCCCCTGAAGCTTATCATTGTATTGATTGTTGAAAAATTTATATACTGCGGGTTTTCTCAAGTCAGCATCAACAAGGAGAGTTTTTCTTCCCATCTTTGCCATTGAAAGTGCAAGATTTACAGATGCTGTTGATTTACCTTCATTTTCACCACAGCTGGTTATCATAACAGTTTTAACATTTTTAGCTTTCACAAAATAATCAAGCTTAAGTGCTGCTATTCTGAATGTTTCAGCAAATCTGTAATTTATCAGAATGTTTGTTATTAACAACGGATCTTTTGAATGAGATAATCCGAGTTTTGCTTTTAATGTCTTGTTCTTTTCCTCATGATATACAACACTAAACAATTTTGTATCAAGCATTGAATTAACATCAGTTTCATTTTTTACTGTGTCTCTGAAATAAGAAAAAACTACAACAAAGAACAGCACAGCAAAAGCCAATGCGACTGCTGCAATCTTATCATAATGATTATAAGAAATAGGGTTTGACGGGACTGTTGGAACAACAGGCTGCGATATAACATTAATAAGCATATTCTCAAAGTTGTAGTCTGTTATTACATTATAATTTTCAATAACTGCAATCAGCATTGAATATGCTTCAATGGGAGAATCGCATTTGTAAGACATTACAATAAGATTTGTTTCTGAAATCTGTTCAGCAGAAATTACACCATCAACAGGATTTTTTGTAATATCCTCAAGTTTCTCCTTAAAATAAGAACTCTGAAACATTTCCTGAAAGGTAGATGCAGCTTCGATAGTTTTATTAAGGCTAGAGAAAGAATAAAGACCGGAATCTGTTGCATTAATGGCAACTGTGGCTGAACATTTGTATTCAGGTTTATATGTAAAATCAAAATAAGCTCTGATACCAAAAAAGCCGGTTAAGAATGCAAGCAAAATAATCCAGCCGTTTCGCAATACATCTTTAGCAATGGTATACCAATTTATATAATCAAAACGGATTTCTCTCATTTATTCTCACCCCTTACTGCAACTGCAAGATATGATTCTGCAATTACAAACGGCTCTGAAAACTCCTCGTTTTCATCTATTCTTGATATTCTGTAAGTGACATAGTGAATACCCTGTTTTTTGTAATCTACATTTTCAATTATTTCAAAATCATATCTGTAGAGACTATCTTCGTTGTTAAAATACTTATCAGGTATTGATGTAATATAGCTTTCTGCATCAATAGCTTTACCGAAATCAGTATAAACCAGATAGGATTTAAGAGGTATTACATCAGTAAGACGGCTTGCATAAACATACGCATTCACAGTAATTTCTGCCGTAACACCTTTACTGGTGGCAACTTTGTATGTAACCGGATAAATTCCGGGCTCGGACAAATTTATCTCCGAATCAGAGATTACGATTCTGGATGAAATATCACCATCAAGACTATCGTATGCTGTAACACCGTTCAAAAGCTCAACTTTTGTAGCGCCTACATAATATACATGCTGAGTACTGAACTTGAATTCAGGTGCAGTATAGTCAAAAAAAACAATGTCTTTTTCAATCTTTGCAACATTATTTTCTGAGTCACAGACCGCATATGTGATTTTTGCGGTATTTTTGCTTATGAATGGTGAGATTGATTCAATAATTATATTTTCAGTCAAGTCTCCGTCTTTAGCATCATTAGCTGTTACATAACTCAATAACTTCTCATCAGAATCTTTAACACTTGCAATAATTTTCTCCTGACTGCAAACAATTACAGGTGCCTGATAGTCAGCATTGTCACTGAGTTTTATGTAAACAGTGAACGCTATACTGATTATAAATAAAATTACTATAAAAAGTCTTATTATTCGCATTGTATTACCTTCTCTTAAATATTTCTATCAAGTAAAATTCTTTTCTGATTATCGTGCATCCAGACACTGATTTTATCAGGGCTGAATTGATCAAGAAGCTGTACATATAGCTCGCTGAGGTCAGCATTTCTGGATGTTGAATTATGGCAATCACTTGCTATTATATGAACAAAATCATTATTCAGCATCCACCATGCCAATTCTTTGACTTCATTGCCGTTCTTGCCTAGAATACTGTTTTTATTCAGCTGAAATTTACAACCTTTGTTGATTAATGAAAAATATTCTTGCTGAGATAAATCTTTATATCTCTCGGGATGAGCAATAACAGGAATATAGCCAAAAGATAAGAGTTCATCGGTATAGCTTTGAATATTCCCAATTTTCTCATCAAAATAAAATTCAGTAAGAACATATCTTGATGCATTCAGTGATACAATCTCATTGTTCTTACACAAATCCGAAATGTTCTTATCTGCAAACAATTCAGAACCTAAAAAGAACTTGACTTTAGCATCAATTTTTTCTGTATCTGATATGAATTTTTTGTATTTTTCGGTCAGTATTTCTTTGTTAAGATGACAATGATGTTTATTCATCTGATTATAATGAGGTGTGAGTACCATTATTGTAGTACCTGATTTGTTTGCTGTAGTGATAATATCAACAGCTTCATTAAAAGATTCTGCACCGTCATCTACATCGGGCAATATATGACAATGTAAATCAATAAACATCCGGACTCATTACCTTTCATAAAAATACACAATAATATTACAGCAAAAATAAAAAATAGTCAATATAAATAATTAAAATAAAAAAAATACCATACCAATATAAATATTGACATTTCTCGATTCCAATGATATTATTATCGTGTATAATAATGATGCATAATTTCATGGAGACAAAGTAATGATCAGATTGGATCCCGCAGGTAAAGATACTATTCTTCATAACCTAAAAACTGCAGCACTGGTATTTGCTGACATAATTTTAATAAACCTTGCTTCATTCCTTGCATTATTTGTAAGGTTTGAGTTTAATCTGCACGAATTAATTTCAGCAGGTTTTGTTCAGAGTATATTCAGCGTGTCTCCTGCTACAACACTTATTACTCTTATAGTGTTTGTATTTTTTAAGCTGTACAGAGGTATATGGAAATATGCTGGCTTTGATGAATTCACAACAATCGCAGCAGCTTGTATATCATCAACTGCGCTCAACACTATATTACTTTTTTTGTTAAGAGCAAAAGCAAACATCTTTTTCCCAAAAAGTTACCCTATAATCTATTTTATATTTCTTGTCGGTGCAATTACAACATTAAGATTCTCTTACCGCTTTGCAGGTAAGGTAAAAACAAATATCAAACGTTCAAATAAACTCGACAGAGTTATGATAATAGGCGCAGGTCGTTCAGGCGTTAGCGTTCTCAGAGAGTTGCAGACAAGTCCGCACTCAAGAGGTCGTGTAATCTGTATGCTTGATAATAGCCCAAGTAAAATCGGCAAATTTATTCATGGTGTTAAAGTTGTAAATAATTGTGAACACATTCCCGAAATAGCTGATAAATACAGAATTGATAAAATAATTCTGGCTATTCCTTCAGCTTCTAATTCAGAAAAAAGAGTCATAATTGATGAGTGCCAGAAAACAAAATGCTCATTAAGCATTGTTCCCTCAATCACACAATTTACCAACGGTGAGGTCAGGATAGAGCAAATCAGAAATGTCGAAATTGAAGACCTTCTTGGCAGAGATTGCATTAAAGTTGATCTTTCTGAAATCCAAGCAATGATATCAGGCAAAAAGATACTTGTAACCGGTGGTGGCGGTTCTATAGGAAGTGAGTTGTGCCGTCAGATTGCATCTTTTAATCCTGCAAAACTTATAATTTTTGATATTTATGAAAATAATGCATATGCAATTCAGCAAGAATTGAAAGCAAATAATCCCCAGCTTGATCTTGATGTAATAATCGGTTCAGTGCGCGATATCCAGCGTGTAGATTCACTTTTTGAAACATACAAACCTGATATCGTATATCACGCAGCTGCACATAAACATGTTCCGCTTATGGAAGACGCACCGAACGAAGCAATCAAAAACAATGTTTTTGGTACATATAATGTTGCTAATTCTGCAAACAAACACGGCGTTTCAACATTCGTTCTCATATCAACAGATAAGGCAGTCAACCCTACAAATATAATGGGTGCTTCCAAACGTCTTTGTGAAATGATAATTGAATGTTTTGCGAAGATTTCAAAAACGAGATTCGTTGCTGTTCGTTTCGGTAATGTTCTCGGCTCAAACGGAAGTGTTATTCCTCTTTTCAGAAAACAAATTGCACGTGGCGGCCCCGTAACAGTTACACATAAAGATATTATAAGATATTTTATGACAATACCAGAGGCTGTATCTCTTGTTCTTCAGGCAGGTTTCTATGCAAACGGAGGAGAGATTTTCATTCTTGATATGGGACAACCGGTCAAAATTGACGATCTTGCAAGACGAATGATAAAACTTTCAGGTTTTGAACCCGATATTGATATCAAAATTGAATATACAGGTCTCAGACCGGGCGAAAAACTCTATGAGGAGCTACTTATGTCTGAAGAAGGTCTAGAGAAAACAAAAAATGATCTTATTTTTATCGGCAAATTATCTGATGTCGATGCTGATGAATTTTTCACAAACCTTGCTTATCTCAGAGATGAATGCTATCTTAACGGAGATAATATCAGAGCATCAGTAATGAAACTTGTTCCGACATACCATCCCGAAAACGAAGGTGTATTAAGTGTATAAAATTGTTAAAAGAATGATAGATTTTCTCGTATCACTATTTGCTGTAATTGTATTATCTCCTGTTTTATTGGGTTGTTCAATTGCAGTAAAAGCTGATTCAAAAGGTCCTGTTCTTTTTGTGCAGAAAAGAGTTGGCAAAGACAATAAGCATTTCAATATGTATAAATTCCGTTCGATGCGAACAGACACACCTCATGATATGCCGACACACCTTCTTAATAATCCTGATGCATTTATCACAAAAGTCGGTAAATTTCTCAGAAAATCCAGTCTTGATGAACTACCCCAACTTTTCAACATTCTTAAGGGTGATATGTCAATTGTAGGTCCCAGACCTGCACTCTGGAATCAGGAAGACCTTATTGCAGAACGTGATAAATACGGAGCAAACAATATCCGCCCGGGTCTTACAGGTTGGGCGCAGGTCAATGGCAGAGATGAACTTGAAATAGACGTCAAAGCAAAATTTGACGGCGAATATGTTGAAAAAATGAGTCTGCCCTTTGATATAAAATGCATTATTGCTACCGCTCTTCAGGTTATCAAACATGAAGGTGTTGTTGAAGGCGGTACAGGCACTCTCGAGAAAAAAGACAAGGAATAATATTATGGCTAAAATCTTCATTGCAACAAATCACTCATATATGTTATATCGTTTCCGAAAAGAACTTATTGCTGAATTACTCAAGGATAATTCTGTTACTTTAAGTATGCCTTTTGTCGGTCATGAAAAAGATTTTGAAGCAATGGGTTGCAAGTGCATCAACACTGATATTGATCGCAGAGGTATAAATCCTAAAACCGATCTGAAGCTTTTGCTTACTTATTTCAATCAGATTAAGCAGGAAAAACCTGACAAAATTGTCACATACTCAATAAAACCAAACATTTACTGCGGTCTTGCCGCAAGATTAAAAAAAATCCCGTACTATATCAATGTACAGGGATTAGGAACTGCATTTCAGAACAAAAAATTAGCTGCAATCGTATCTTTTATGTACAAAGCTGGTACAGGTAAAGCAAAATCCATATTTTTTGAAAACAATGCAAATGCGCAGATTTTTATCGATAAAAAAATAATTAAAAAAGATAAAATTACTGTTTTGAACGGAGCCGGTATAAATTTGGATACATACAAATACTCTGAATACCCTGACGATTCCGTAGTTAAATTCCTTTATCTCGGACGCATTATGAAAGAAAAAGGTATTGACGAACTCTTTGATGCTTTTATGAGATTGAAAGATGAATTCGGTGATAAGGTTTCTTTAGACGTAGTCGGATTTTTCGAGGATGAATATAAACAAATTACAGAAGAACTTTCAAAAAAGAAAATCATAAATTTTCACGGTTTTCAGACTGACACAATTCCCTATTATAAGAATTGCAACTGTGTAGTACTTCCCTCTTATCACGAAGGTTTGTCCAATGTTCTTCTTGAGTCATCTGCAACGGGCAGACCTGTAATCACATCAGATATTCCGGGTTGTAAAGAGGCTGTTAATGATAATGAAACAGGTTATCTTGTAAATGTTAAAGATTCTGATGACCTATATGAAAAAATGAAGAAATTCATTCTTCTTTCTGCAAATGAAAAAGCAGAAATGGGTAGAAATGCAAGAACAAAAATGGAAAACGAGTTTGATAAAAAACAGGTTGTAAAAAATACAATCGATAAAATCATTTAAGCGAGTGAACTGTTAATGACAACCGGTAAATATATATTCACATTAATATGGCCGGCTGTTGTCGCATTACTCTACAATATGACCGGAGCAAAAAAAGTACCTGTCCGTGTATTACGTAAAACTGAACCTCGAGTATCATGGACATGGGTTCTGTTACTTTCAATTCCATTGATAATAATAGCAGCTCAACGAGGCTATTTTGCAGACACAACCGCATATATCACCGGATTTAAGGCAATGCCTACAAAATTCGATGAATTACAGGCATATATGCAAACGGTTTCGAAAGACGAATTATTTTCATTTGTATCTCTTATTATTAAAATTTTTATAACAAATAATTATGAAGTTTATCTCGGGATTTTAGCTGCATTTCAGATGCTTTCGCTTGCTAAACTTTACAGAAAATATTCTTCTGATTTTTTCATGAGTATATTTTTGTTTGTTGCCTCAACTGACTATCTTTCATGGATGTTCAACGGACTCAGACAATTTACTGCTGTTACAATAATTCTGTTTGCATTTAATTTCATATTAACAAAAAAACATATCTATGCTATTCTTGTTATACTATTTGCTTCATTTTTCCACGGTTCTGCTCTTTTGGTGATTCCGTTTATTTTCATTGTTCAAGGTAAAGCATGGAATAAAAAAACATTACTGTTTTTATTTGGTGTTATAATTGCTGTTTCCTTTGTTGATCAGTTTACCGATATCCTTGACAGTGCACTAAGTGACACACAGTATCAGAATGTTGTTTCAGACTGGACACAAGGTCAGGACGATGGTACAAATATTCTCAGAGTTCTTGTCTACTCTGTTCCCGCTATTATTTCGCTTTACGGCAAAAAGACTATAGATAAAGAAAATGATCCGGTTATAAATGTCTGCACAAATATGTCTATTGCATCTGCAGGCATCTATGTTGTATCAATGTTCACAAGTGGTATCTTTATTGGTAGGCTACCAATTTATTTTTCCCTCTTCAGCTACATATTACTACCGTGGGAAATTGATCACATTTTCAATAAAAATATTTCAAAATTAGCTAAATCTTCACTATACATATGCTATTCTTTATATTTTATTTATTCAGTATTTATTGCTTGGGGGTAAAGTAAGTATTTATGAAGCAACCAATACGAATTTTGCATATTGTCACATATATGGGACGTGGCGGCCTGGAAACAATGTTAATGAACTATTATCGAAATATCGATCGATCAAAAGTTCAGTTTGATTTTCTTGTACATAGAGATTTTAAAGCTGATTATGACGATGAAATTGAAAGTCTCGGAGGAAAAATATTTCGCATTAGTCAACTAAATCCTTTTTCAATTTCTTATTATAAAGAACTATATAAGTTCTTTTCTGAAAATCGATACAAAATTGTTCATTGTCATTTAGATTGCATGAGTGCAATTCCTCTTTCTGTTGCAAAGAAATGCAATATACCTGTAAGAATTGCTCATTCTCACAATTCTTCTCAGGATAAAAATTTTAAATATATTATCAAGGTATTTGCTAAAAAGTTCATACCGTTTTTTTCTACAGACTTGTTTGCATGTAGTAAAATTGCAGGAGAATGGATGTTTGGAAATTATCATTTTTCAATTTTCAATAATGCAATCGATACTTCTAAATTTATATACAATAAATTTATAGAATTAGAAATCAGAAATCAGTTGAATTTGACTAACAATTTTGTAATCGGACACATAGGACGATTTAATCCACAAAAAAACCATGATTTTCTTATTGATATTTTCTATGAAGTATACAAATGCGATAATACTGCAAAATTAGTTTTAGTTGGCAGCGGAGATCTTCAAAAGTCTATTGAAAATAAAGTTGAAAAATATGGTTTAACAGATACTGTTCTTTTTTTAGGCTCACGTGATGATGTTCATGAAATTCTTCAAGCATTTGATGTGTTTGTTTTTCCTTCATTATATGAAGGTTTTCCTGTAACATCTGTTGAAGCACAAGCTGCAGGACTCCCCTGTATTATGTCTGACACTATAACACCAGATTGCAACATTTCAGATGATGCTTATTTTTTATCATTAAATGAATCACCTGAACTTTGGGCAAAAAGAATCTTGGAATTCAAAAATCACAATAAGAAAAACAATGCCGAAAAAATAATTCAAGCCGGATTTGATATCAAAGAGAATGCAAAATGGCTTGAAAATTATTACATTGAAAAGGTAAATAATTTATGAATGAAGCACCTTTTATAACAATTTTTACTCCTGCTTATAACAGAGCACATACGTTGTCACGAACATACAAATCATTATGCTCACAAGATAACAAAAATTTCATATGGCTCATTATTGATGATGGCTCAACAGATAACACAAAAGCTTTAGTTGAAAATTGGATTTTAGAACAAAAAGAATTTACGATTAAATATATTTACAAAAACAATGGTGGTATGCATACGGCTCATAACGAAGCATACAAAAATATTGCTACAGAGCTTAATATTTGCATAGATTCAGATGATATGCTGGCGAAAAATGCAATACAGCAAATATATGACAAATGGATTACTGTAAAAGACAACCCTTTATGTGCTGGAATAATCGGTTTGGATGCAGATTTTAATAACAATCTTATAGGCACCGATTTTTCAAAAATAAATAAATTCACAACACTTAGCGAATATTATGCTAATGGTGGTGCAGGTGATAAAAAACTTGTTTATAAGACTGAAATAATAAACAAATATCCTAAGTATCCGGTATTTGATAATGAAAAATATGTTGCATTAGCCTATAAATACAAATTGATAGACCAGGATTACAAACTCGCAACATTGAATGAAGTACTATGTAACGTTGAATATCAACAGGATGGCTCAAGTGCGACAATGTGGAAACAATACTATAAAAACCCAAAAGGATTTGCTTTTTGGCGAAAAATATGTATGCAGTATCCAACATCAAAAAAAAGATTAATTATTGATTGCATCCATTATGTATCAAGTTGTATAATCGCAAACAACAAAAATATGATAAAAGAATCACCAAAAAAACTGATGACACTCATATGTATTATTCCTGGAATAATACTTTCAAAGATCACAATAAAGAAAGCAAGGAAAATTAGATGATTCCTAAAAAAATACATTACTGCTGGTTTGGAGCAAATGAAAAAAGCAAAAAAATTCAAAAATGTATAAACAGTTGGAAAAAACTCTGTCCTGACTATGAAATAATTGAATGGAATGAAAGCAACTTTGACATAAACCAACATCCATACTTAAAATATTGTTATGAAAATAAAAAATATGCTTTTTTAAGTGATTTTGCAAGACTTCTTATCGTTTACGAGCATGGTGGTATATATTTTGATACGGATGTTGAATTAATTAAAAAGCCTGATGAATTTCTTAATTTTAATGCTTTTTATGCTTTTGAAACAAATGAATATATTGCTTCGGGTTTAGGTTTTGGTTCTGAAGCAAAAAATGAATCATTAAAATTCTTAATAAATAGTTATGAAAAACTGCCAAAAGACGACAATAATGATTATCCCCTTATTGGTTGTCCAAAATTAAATACTTCCGCTCTTGTTGAATATGGCTTCAAAATGACAGGTGAAAAGCAGATTATTGATAATCTCGTCGTCTTGCCTGTAGATTATATGAATCCATATGATGACCCAACAGGCAAATTAAATATTACAGATAACACAATCAGTATACATTGGTATTCAAAATCTTGGTTATCAAAAAAAGCTATTATTCGCAGCACATTGACAAAACCAATACATAGAATATTCGGCGTCGATTGTTTCAGGTGGTTAAAGAAATGAAGAAAAAGATATTTATTGCAATGCATGCAATGGAAATCGGTGGTGCAGAAAGAGCTCTTCTTTCTCTTTTAAGCACCTTTGATTATGATCAATATGATGTAGATTTATTTCTTATGCGTCACTCAGGTCCTTTGTTGAAATTTATCCCCGATAAAGTTAACTTGTTGCGTGAAATACCTGAGTATGCGTCATTAGCAATACCTTTTATAACGGTATTAAAAAAGAAACAATTCAAAATTGCATTCGGAAGACTTCTTGCAAAAATAAAAGCACTTATTTACAGGAAACGCAATAATATTACATCAGATAATTGTATTGAACTTGAATACAGCCACAAATACACAAATAAATATATGCCGAATATTTCAGATAAGCACTATGATTTTGCAATAAGTTATCTTACACCACACTACTTTGTTGCAGAAAAAGTTCAAGCTAATAAAAAATTAGCTTGGATACACACAGATTATTCATATGTAATGACTGATGTGAAATCTGAAGAAAAAATGTGGTCTCAGTTTGATTACATAGCATCACTTTCTAATGATTGCACAAAAGGTTTCTTAAAGAAATATCCTTCATTAGAAAACAAACTGGTTCATATAGAAAATTTACTTGCACCAAATTTTATTAAAGAACAAGCAGAATCAAAAGATTTTGATTTATTCAATCCATCTGATGAAGAATTAAATCTACTTTCTGTTGGCAGATTTTGTTCAGCTAAAAATTTTGATAACATACCCAGCATTTGCAAAGCAATTTTAGATAAAGGCGTTAAAATTAAATGGTATATAATCGGATTCGGCAATGATGAACAACTTATAAATGACAAAATCCAAGAATTTAATGTTGAAAACAATGTTATAATTCTTGGCAAAAAAGATAATCCGTACCCATATATCAAAAATTGTGATATATACATTCAACCTTCCCGATATGAGGGCAAAGCAATAACTGTCCAGGAGGCCCAGTGTTTAGGCAAACCTGTAATTATAACAGACTACCCTACAGCAAAAAGCCAATTAAAAGATGGTTATGATGGGATTATTGTTCCTCTTGATAATCAAAAATGTGCAGAAAAAATTGTTGAAATTATCAACAATCCTGAACTAATAAGAAAAATTGCAGAAAATGCTGCAAAAAGTGATTACTCAAATAAATCGGAAATTGATAAGCTCTACAATATTATAGATAATTAGGAATGAGAAATATGAATCATTATGAACAAAAAAAAATAAGTGTTATTGTTCCTGTGTATAATTCTGAAAAATATTTGGTAAGATGCCTAGATTCAATAAAGTCACAAACATATTCTAATCTTGAGATAATACTTATAGATGACGGTTCAGCAGATAACAGTCCTGCCATATGTGATTCTTACGCAAAATCAGATTCAAGATTTATTGTTATTCACAAAAAGAATGCCGGCGTATCCGCAGCACGTAATGACGGTTTGTTTCATTGTACAGGAGATTATATAACATTTGTAGACAGTGATGATTACATAGATAATGATATGTATTCAACCATGATAAGTATTTCCATTAAACATTCCGTAGACATTGTTATGTGTGATTGCTTAAAAGAATTTGGTAGTCATCAGGAGAAATATTCCCATAACATAAGATCAGGTTATTATGATTATGAGGATTTGAAAAATAAATATTATCCAAACCTTCTTATTACACCTGATTGTGAATATCCACCAGCAATTTCAAATTGGCTTTTAATGATAAAATCTGAGTGTATAAAGAAAAATGATCAGTTAATATGCAAATATCCTGATGGTGTTAAGTATTCTGAAGACTTGTTTTTTGGTGCGCAGGTTATTTCAAAAGCTAAATCATTCTATTATCTGAAAGATAAATGTTTTTATCATTATGTTGCAAATGATTCATCTGCAACGCACACATTTAATCCAAAAAAATGGGATAATTATTTAATGTTGCATAACAAAATTAAAAATTATTTTACTGATTTTAAAGAATTTGATTTAAGCGATCAGATAAACAGACTTTTGCTCTTTTTCTTGTATAATTCAGTCGGAGATATATTGCAAACAAAATCAGTTTCTCGAAAAGTAAAGAAAAAAATTATATATAAAATATTAAATACAAATGAGCTTTCATCAATGTTTAATGAAATCAAAATATCTGCATTAACAATTTCTAAAAAACAAAAAATCTTAACTTATTGTTACAAATACAAAATAGGAATTAATTTTATACTACGATACTATGAAAGAAAATAAATCTATGAAAAAAAATGTATTGTTTATAAATGGCCATTTGAACTGTGGCGGTGTTGAAAGATCTTTAGTTGATATCTTAAAGAATTTTGATTACACCAACTACAATGTGGATTTACTCTTACTCGAGGAATATGGTGATTACCTTAGTGAAATTCCTGAAGATGTAAACATAAAATTGATAGATTTGCACAATACTTATGGCAGTGTAAAAGACTCGCTCTTAAAATGTATTAAATCTAAGGATTGGAAATCTTTCATTTTACGTATCATCTTCTTAATAACTAAATTATATGGCATAAATAATATCAGATTAGCAAAAAAAATCTTTACAAATAATAAGCATTATGACATAGCTATCGGCTTTCGACCCGGTATATGTATGAATATTGCAGCTTTTGCTGTAAATTGCGAGAAATCAATCGGCTGGTGGCACCATGGTGAATACAACCTTACAGCAAATGAGACTGTTGATTTTGTAACAGACATTAAAAATCTAGACAAAATGATCAGTGTTTCCGAAGGTTGCAAAATTATGCTTTCGGAAAAATTTCCGGAATTAGCTGATAAATTCGATGTTATTCAAAATATGGTAGACATAGATAAAGTTCAGGAAAAATCAATGACTATCGACAATCTCAACTTCCAAAGTGATAAAACAAATATTGTAACTGTCGGAAGACTAGCACCCGAAAAACATATGGAAAATGCAGTTTATGCAGCTAAAAACCTTGTTGACAGCGGATATACTGATTTCAAGTGGCACTTTGTGGGCGACGGCGAAAAAATGGAGCTATTAATCAATCTCATCAAAGATTTGAATCTGTCTGATTATGTAACATTACATGGCAATCAGCCAAATCCATATGTCTATATGAAAAAAGCAGATTTTCTTGTTCACACATCATATGTTGAATCACAAGGACTTGTTGTATTGGAATCTATGGCTATCGGAACACCTTGCATAATAACACGTTCAATTGGCACTGAAGAGTTTGCTGTGAATGAAAAAAATTGCATACTTGCAGAACCAGATCCTGATAGTTTGATATCAAGTGTAAAGAAAATGATTGAATATCCTGAAAAAGAATCAATAATCGCTAATGCATATGAAACTGTTTCACGTTATTCACCTAAAAACATAATGAAGCTGATATATAAAATATAACAAACATATATTAAAGCAAGGATGGTAAAGTTGAGAATATTAAAATCTATTGAAGCTAGAACAAAAAATTATCTTCTCAAGAATTATCAGTTAACAACATATTCAAAAGATATAAAGAAATTTAATGATATTCACAATAAAAAACGTTGTTTTTTTGTAGGTAATGGTCCCAGTCTAAAAGCTGATGATCTCACAAAATTGCATAATAACGGTGATATCACATTCGGATTCAACAGAGTATATAATATTTTTGACGATACACCGTGGAGACCTACATTTTATATATCTCAGGATGAAAAAATGCTCGCAGGTTGTCGCGATATTATCAACAATATTGAGCTTCCCAACAAATTTATTCCAATTCAACATAAATGGTATTTTGATATTGCAATAAATGATGCAGTTTATTTTAACATCAAAAATCAAATAAGTGAAAATCCTGAAGAATATCTTTTTTCTGATGATATTTCTGAAGTTATTTACAACTCATCAACCGTTATGTATACAGCAGCACAGATTGCTGCTTATATGGGCTTTTCAGAGATATATTTCATTGGTGTTGATCATCATTTTCAGACAAGCATTAACAGTAAAGGTGAAATTGTGGTTGATAACACTGTAAAAGATTACTTTTCTGATAAATACAATACAGATAAAGATAACCTATACATTCCTAACACAGAAAAAAGCACATTAACTTACGTTGCAATGAAAAAACATTGCGATGCACGCAATATAAAAGTTTTTAATGCAACTCGCGGAGGAAAACTTGAAGTTTTCCCGAGAGTAGATTTTGATACGTTATTTTAAGGATAGCTATGAGAAAAATCAAAGACCAACTCAAAATCGGTATTATTCTAAACTACATAAACCTGATTGTCGGCAATCTTATTCCGATTTTTTACACTCCGATTATGCTGGAGTTGCTCGGTCAGGATGAATACGGGCTTTATAAATTAGCATCAAGTGTCACAAGTTATGTTTCATTGATGTCATTAGGTATCGGTTCTGCAATGACCAGATATCTTATCAAAAGCCGAACTGAAGAAGGAAAAGAAGCTGAACAGAAAATATTCGGTCTTTTTTCTGTTATCTTCTCTGTAATTGGTATCGCATCATTGATTGTCGGTACAATACTTACTCTTTGTCTCGGATTTTTCTACGGAAATTCATTATCATCAGAAGAAATATCAAGAATGAAAATTCTTGTTTTTATGATGGTAATAAATATGGCAGTTTCATTTGTCATATCTCCGTTTATTTCTGTTGTTAATTCACATGAAAAATTCATTTTTATCCAGATAACCAATATCTTAACAACTTGCGCTACTCCGTTAGTCAATCTGTTGATGTTATATCTCGGATATGCATCAATCGGACTTGTTTCATCAAGTATGATAATGAGTCTTGCAATTAACATTTCTTATGTTTTCTATGTAAGAAAATCAATGAATATCAAGCCCATATTTAAAAATATGCCGACAGGTATTCTAAAGGAAATATTAAAATTTTCATTCTGGATATTTGTTGCAAATATTGTTACACAACTTTATAATGCAACAGATACAGTACTTATCGGTGCAATACCGTCACTTGCAACAGCAGGAGTTGCTGTATATAACATCGGAGCAACATTCAATAATATTATTATAAGCATCACAACAGGTGTTTCGAGTCTTCTTGGTCCTAAAATCAACAAGATGGTATTCAGTAATGCTTCAGATAAAGAATTATCTGATATTGCAATAAAAATCGGCAGATTACAATGTTATATAATTATGCTGTTGATTTCCGGATTTATTTCATTCGGTAAGCCATTTCTTACATTTTATGCAGGTGAAGGTTATGAAGATGCATATTATGTTGCACTGCTAATGATGGTGCCAAATATAGTTCCTTTGATTCAGAGTGTATTTCTTAGTATTACTGTTGCAAAGAATATGCACAGATTCCGTTCCTTATTATACTTGTTTATTGCATTGATAAATATTGTCGGTACCTGGTTATTATTGAATTCAATGGGAATTATCGGTGCAGCATTGGTAACAGGTGCAGCGCTGTTGTTGGGACAAGGACTGATAATGAACATCTTCTATAAAACAAAAATGCAACTTGATGTCGGTCGATTCTGGATAAATATGTTGCCCATTTTTGTTGTACCTGTTTTATTATCAGTTATAACATCAATCTGTTCACAATATATTGATTTCAACAATCTATTTATTTTATTTACAGGCATAATTATTTTTACAACTGTTTACGGAATATTGAATTATTTTATTATATTCAACAGTTATGAAAAAGAATTAATTAATAAACCTATTTTAAAAATACTTAAAATATTACGAATTAAGAGAGGTTCTGAAACATGAAAATTATCGGTATGATACCTGCAAGAAGTGAATCAACACGTTTTAACAACAAGCCTTTGGCGCTTATATGCGGTAAGCCTATGGTATACTGGGTGTGGAAGCATTCAAAAGATGTTGAATGCTTTGATGAAGTATATGTCGCAACTGACAGCAATGAAATCAAGGAAGTTGCAGAAGGCTTCGGTGCAAAAGTAATTATGACATCAAGCGATTGCGAAACTGCAACAGAACGTCTTTATGAAGTGTACAAAAAGGTGCCTGCTGACCTTTATGTTATGATCAACGGTGATGAACCTCTTGTAAAGGCTGAAGACATCGTAAAATGTATTCCCGAATCTATTCCTGAAGACGGTTTCTATGTTTCCAATCTTATGACAGACTTCTCAAATCCTGTTGAAGTTGTTGATCCTACAAATCTTAAAATTGTCACAAATAAAGATGGCATCTGCCTCTTTATTTCTCGTTCACCCATTCCCTTCCCCAAGGGCGAAATGAATTACACTTACCAGAAATTTGTAGGCGTCGGTGCATTCACACCTGAAGCTCTCGAATATTATCACAATACTCCTCGCGGACCTATTGAAAAAATCGAAGAAAACGACTCTTTCAGATTCATCGAAAACCGCAAGGAATGTTATTATATCAATGCGCATTGCAAATCTCTTTCTGTTGACACTCCCAAAGACCGTGTTCAGGTTGAGAGATATATGATTGATAACAATCTCGCTGAATAATCAGATGTCTGCAAAAAACAAAAAATTAAAAATCACATTATCCTTGACGACAGCAATTGTTTTTATATTGCTGTCTGTCTTGATTTCTGAAAATCATATTGTCGTAAAAAAATATAATTACGCAACAGACAACTCAGGTTTATGCAGAATCGTCTTTATATCAGACCTACATAGCAGAAGTTTTGGTGAAGATAATTCCGAATTACTCGATAAAATCGTAGAACAGAATCCTGATTTAATCTGCCTTGGCGGAGATTTCATTAATGACGAAGCGACAGATGAAGAAATTTCTGATTTTATAACACTTCTCACAAAACTTAAGGAAATTGCACCAACCTATTTTTCATACGGTAATCACGACCTTAATTACATAAATGCGTACGGTGATAATGTTTCTCCTCTCATTGAAAATACGGGTTGTACGATTCTCGAAGAGGAATATGTTGATATTGAAATAAACGGCTGTCCAATCCGTCTCGGCGGAATGTTTGATTATGCATTCAATCAGCAATATGTACCTGATGAAGAGTGGCAGAATGACTCTACATACAAATTCCTTGTTGATTTTACATCGACAGATAAAACAACGGTCCTTCTTTGTCACAGACCTGACAGTTTTATTTACGATGATGCTTCACTTTGGGATATTGATTATGTACTGAGCGGACATACACACGGCGGATTATGGAGATTTCCTATAATCGGTGGTATTATAGCTCCCGAACAAGGCATTTTTCCTCAGTATGACAAAGGCGAATATGACATCGGCAATATAAAACTTATTATCAGCTCTGGCTTTGACGGATACAACAACATCCCCAGACTTTTTAACTGTCCTGAAATTACCGTTGTCGAATTCTGATTATGAAAGAAGGTTATACAAATGGTAAGCTTTAATAACAATTGGGATGATATTCTGAATGGTGAATTTGAAAAAGAATATTATCTCAAAATAAGAAGCTTTCTTGCAAAAGAATATAAAAATCCTGCTTACGATGTATATCCTGATATGTATGATATTTTCAATGCATTAAAAATAACTGATTATGATTCTGTTAAGGCTGTTATACTCGGTCAGGATCCTTATCACGGTCCGGGTCAGGCACATGGCTTATCATTTTCTGTAAAAAACGGTATTCAGCCTCCCCCGTCACTCGTGAATATTTTTAAGGAATATCACGACGATCTTGGTTTTCCTGTTCCCCTTAGCGGTGATCTTACAAAATGGGCAGAAAACGGAGTTCTTCTTCTCAATACGGTATTAACTGTCCGTGGCGGAGAAGCTGCAAGTCATCGTGGTCTCGGTTGGGAGATTTTTACCGACAGAATAATTGAACTGCTCAACAAGAGAGAAAAACCAATTGTGTTTATACTTTGGGGCAGATTTGCAAGAGATAAGAAAAAACTTATTACAAATCCAAATCACTTTATTCTTGAAGCGGCACATCCGAGCCCTCTCTCAGCATATAACGGATTTTTCGGCAGCAGACCATTCTCAAAAACTAATGAATTTCTTGCAGATGATCTCGTTGATTGGAGACTGGATTAACTTTTTCGGAGGCGTAAAAATAATGAAAAAAAATTTGTCAGTTGCATTAGCAATCTTACTTATTCTTACATTAACCGGTTGCATAAAGACACCTGCAGATACAGATACTGACAATATAAATCAGAACACAACTGCATCAACACAACCAACAACTACAAGCAATGCAGATAATACTACAAATCAGGCAATTCAGACACCTGATAATAGTGTTAACAGTCCTACAGAAGCACCTCTGAGCAAAGCTGAGATAATTAGCACATATATCAATGCGGCAAAAAAGACGACCGATTCCGTCGTATCTGTACAGAATATTTCACTAAATTCCATCACAATAAATGACGGCTCAGGTTTTGCAAACAGCATTATCAACATGGTAAAACCAATTATTTCAGGTGTTGTTTCTGCAAATTCAACAGAATTTAACGGTATTACAGGCGGTTATGAGAATATGACTGAAAGTGATGTGAAATCTGCAGAGATAAAAACAAACAGTACTACAAAATCATTGAAACTTACAATGAATGAGCAGACAGACACTGTAAATACAGATATAAACAGCGGCAGCGTAGGTCATGCGATATCTGTTATCGGTGATTTAAGCTCAGTTATGGGTCAATTGTCTGACTCAGGTCTCCCACTTGAAATTTCAGATGAAAATATTTCTATGACATACAAAAATGCATATGTAAATGTCACTATAGATGAAAGCGGAAAGATTATCAACGGTACTTGGTTCTATACTGTAACAATTAATCTTACAGATTTTTCCGTAGCAGGTTCAACTGTTGATAAAACATCTGTTGAAATACTCAATACAATTACATTTAATAACGGTTTTACAGAATAAAAAAGTACAGCGCAGATTTTTCAAAATCTGCGCTGTACTCAATATTCAGAGCTGTATTCTGTTGTCAGATATTTTGCTATTTCCTTGGCATTATCAAATGATATCATTTTGCATTGTGTAAGCTGCAGCTCTTTTTTAAGCAACGCATTTGCAACACGCAGATTATGATTTTCCTTGATAAGCTGTGCCATGGTCTCCCCTGCCGCCGCAGTTTCTGCCATTGCTCTTATTTAATCAAGTGTTTCTATATCATTTTCAAGCGCTCTTGCTTCATCCCAGGGCAAAGACATAATTATCTTCTTCAACTCAGAAATAAAGTCATAATTAAACAATAAAAAACAGCTCTGATTATTCAGAACTGTTTCTTTATGGCAGGGGCAGAAGGGCTCGAACCCTCGGCACGCGGTTTTGGAGACCGCTGCTCTACCAACTGAGCTATACCCCTATATTAACTTGGTGGACCATCAGGGACTCGAACCCCGGACCAACCGGTTATGAGCCGGTTGCTCTAACCAACTGAGCTAATGGCCCAAATCTCTGTTGCTAAATTATTATAGCACAAAAAGTTAATTTGTCAAGAGTTTTATTTAATTTTTTTAAGATTACTATAATTTAAATTTGGGTAATTTATATTGATTATTAATTGTTTAAGTGATAATATATATGCAAGAAGATTCCGAAAGGAGAAATCAAAATGAAAAAATCATTCAAATTATTAAGTATTGTACTTACTATCAGTATTCTTTTTGGCTGTATGAGTATTTTATCTTTTGCAAACACAGCAAAGACATACTACATAGACTCAATAAACGGTAATGATGAAAACAGCGCAATGAGTCCCGAAGATGCTGTAAAAACTATTTACGGCCTTAGACTTGAAAGCGTTAACCCTGGCGACACTTTCCTTTTCAGAAACGGCGGTACATATTCAGACCCGATAGTAATCACTGATTGGCAGGGTACAAAAGAAAATCCCATTATCATTTCATCATATGGTGAAGGCGAAGCTGCAATTCTCCGTACTGACTTACCTACTGAAGTTATAACACTTGTAGACAGTTCATATATCACAATTTCAGATCTTGAAATCACTGCTCCTAACGGTGGCGGCATATGGATAAATACAAAAAACAAAACATCAGAAGGAATCACTCTTGATAATATTTATTTCCACGATATGCCTAACGGAAAAGTAACAGGTCGTTCAGATTGTCAGAGCGGTGCAGCTGTTGCAAGAGCTGCTGTTATGGTAAAGTCATTCCCTAAAGCATCAAGATACCCTGTAAATGATCTCACAATCAGCAATTGTGAAGTTGATAACATTGCTAATGGCTTCATAATCTGGGGTTCCTGGAATGAGGAAGGCAACGCATGGGTAGAAGATGAAAAAGATATTGATCCTGTATTCAACGAAGGTCTTCTTATCACAGATTGTTACCTTCACGATATGGATGCTGAAGCTATACTCATCGGCATATGCGACGGTGCGCTCGTTACAAACTGCCGTATGATCGACACTTGTCAGGGTGAAGGTCTTGATGAAAACGGTGAAATTCAGTTCTTTACTGCAGCTTGTTGGTTCTGGGGCAGTGTAAACAGTACTGTTCAGTATTGCGAAATTGCAGGTCAGAAAAACTACGGTGACGGCATGACTGTTGACTTCGACTCATATTCACACAACTGTACCTATCAGTATATCTACTCTCATGACAATATGAGATTTGTCTGTAACAACCCTAATTACAGCGGTCATCACGGCAACACTGTTCGTTACTGTCTCTCAATCAACGACAACGGAGGCAGAAGCACTACTGCTGTCGGCTCTGCAGGCGAACATGAACTCAATTTCTATAACAACACAATCATAAATTCTGCCTCATTCCATCTCAAGAATATGTATAACTCAATCGTAGCCAACAATATCTTTGTTATGAACGATTATGAAACTTTTGCATATGATGCCGATAACATCTTCAGAGGCAACAAAATCACAAATAATTGCTTCTACAACGCACTTTCACCTCTTGTTGCAACAAACTCAATAAACACAATTCCCGGTTTTGCAGGTACAGACACAGATGAAATCCTCAGCTTTGTACTTTCAAAAGACTCTCCTCTCATCGGTGCCGGCATAAAAATTGACGATGGTCTCACAACAGACTTCTTCGGCAACCCAATTACAAGCAACAACATCGGTTGTTATGGCGGTAACGGTGTTGACGCAGAATATACAGCAGAAACAACAGTTGAAAGAATTATCAGATTTATCAAAAATCTTTTTGAAACACTTGTTCATGAAATTATGAATTTGTTCGATTGATATTGAATTCAGATTAAAGTCGCTCTTTACGAGCGGCTTTTTTAGATAAAAAAAAGAGAGAAGAAATTTCTTCTCTCTATAAATTTCCAGAGTTACTCACCCATTGTTTTAACCATATATTCGAAATTATTTGCTATAGTTTTTGATGCGTTAAAACCGAGTGAATTAGTTTCGTGATAATGACTTCTGTCGAATCGGTCTCGTCCGTTACTGAGATATGGCTGAGTTTTATGTAAAGTAAAGTCATTGGGCGGTACAACATATCCTGTCATATCGTTTGTGACACCGAATACAAGAAGATTTTCATCTTTTGCAATTTCCACAAGAGGCGTAGGATTAATTTCGGGGCCATTACCTGTAGCTGACTTTTCTGCAGTATCATATCCACCGTAAACAGTTTCAGGGAAACTTTCTCCGGGAAGAAGAAGAATCTTCTGTTTGCCGATTTTAATGTAAGTCATTTCAGACTTGAGTGCAAGACCGAGATCACCTTTTTCGCAAGGATATCTCTTTGAGCTCATAACCTTAAGCATAGCAAGGAATGCAAGAACACCATTATCAACGGGGAAATAGAACGGCTGACGGAGTACTGAAATTTTACAATCAAGCTTTTCGTCATTTTCAATTCTGAGAGCAGCATTACCGAGGCATTCACCCTGAAGACGTGTGCGTTCTTCTTTGTCTTCACAAAAGTCACCGGGATCAACTGCACCAATAGCGCCAATACCGAAAAGAACGTTTACTTCTTTATTCTCATAAATTGTTTTTCTGAGATAATAAGGATAATCTGCACTTACATGTCTGTTACTACCGCCAAGTGTATTGGGATGTGCAGCATAATTAAGGAACCATGTTTCTTTACTTCCGTTATCAGGGACAAATCTGAGTCTTGTAAGAACATCATGAAGAACAATAGGTTCTCTTTTGTCAAACTGAGCTTCAGGAACATTCAATGTACCGAGATACAGATCACCCGTCTGCCTGTTTTCATATGCTTCTTTTGAAATATCAACAATTGAATTGAGAAGCTTATTCATATAGGATTGATCTTTACCTGTTTTTGGTAATTTACCCCAGTAACCTACAGTATCAAAACCTGCATGATTATGTGTACAACAAATATTAAGACTCTTGCAACCTATCTTTTTTGAATATGCAGAGAACATATCACGGACTTTGGCGA
This sequence comes from Acutalibacteraceae bacterium, assembly GCA_045639185.1. Classification (GTDB taxonomy): domain Bacteria; phylum Bacillota; class Clostridia; order Oscillospirales; family Acutalibacteraceae; genus UBA1081. The sequence goes on along the minus strand of JAZUCO010000115.1, from coordinate 39,974 downwards.
CTTCTACTCTTGTAAGACCTATGATATCAGCACTTATCATCATTATACCACCATTATCACCGCAACCAATCCACATTGCGCTTACAGTAATGGGGTCGTGCACACCTTCAATTTTTTTACCGGGACCATGACCTGCAATCCAGTACACTTTTTTGTCCATATCATCAGGCATAACTTCTCTGCAAGCAAAACCTACACTATATTTTTCTGCTTCAAATTTATGTACATTATGAGTTGCAATCTCAGGAGCAGTCATTTTTCTCTTAAGAGATTTTGCACTATTTTTTGAAATAGCTTTAACAGCTGATGCAGCAAGATCTGCAATTGACATAAAAATCACCTCTGTTACTTATTAATGTCATTATAATACATCTTCTCAGATTCTGCAACAACAAAATTAGTTATAAAACAATAAAAAAAACATTTGAATTTTATTGCAATTATGCTATTATTGTATTGGTGATTAATATGATACTTAAAAATGCAAAAGTTTTTATTGAAAAAAAATTCACAGATGTTCAAATTTACATCAAAGATGGTAAAATTTCAGAAATTACAAATAAATGCAATTTTACAGATGAGGATTTTATCGATTGTACAAATAAATATATAATTCCCGGCTTTGTTGATATTCACACACACGGATGCGTCGGATATGATTTCTCATCTGCTAATGCTGATGAAATTGCAGAAATGCAACAGTATTACCTTAAGAACGGAATTACATCAATTCTTGCAACAACAGTTGCATTAAGTAATGAAAACATAGAAAAAGCAGTAAACAATATCAAAAAAGCAATAAATAATGACAACGGTGCAACAATTGAAGGCATAAATCTTGAAGGGCCGTATCTCTCGCCAAAAAAATGCGGCGCTCACGATGTTTCATTATTAAAAGAACCTGATATGAATTTTATAAACTCTCTCGGAGAAGATATCAAAGTTGTTCATGTCGCACCTGAATACTCAAAAGCAATGGAATTTATTAAAAATTTCAAAGGAAAAACTTCAATAGCACACACTGCATGCGACTATAAAACAGCAATTGAAGCAATAAATAATGGTGCAGATCATATAACACATATTTTCAACGCGATGAACGGACTTCATCACAGAGAACCGGGTGTAATAGGTGCATTCTTTGATTCAGAAGCAGTTGCAGAAATGATATGTGACAGTATACACATCAACCCTGCAATACTCAGAATGATGTTCAAAGCTTATTCAGACAGAATTTCAATCATATCCGATTCAATGGCTGCAACTGGTTTTTCTGATGGTAAATATAAACTCGGTGATTTAGATGTTTATGTCAACGCAGGTGTTGCAACGCTTTCAGACGGAACTTTGGCAGGATCCGCTATGAATATTTATGAAATGGTTAAAAATCTTATCAATATTGGAGTTCCGCCTGAGGCAGCAATTGCATCAGCAACTGTGATACCTGCTGAATCTATCAATATAGATAACAAGTGCGGAAAGATTGAAATCGGCAGAAATGCAGATATTGTAATTCTGAATAATGATTTTACCATATGGAATATTATCAAAGATGGTAATTTTGTTTCTTGACATTATTAATAAAATTTTATATAATTAAGTAAAAATTGAGGAGGTAAATATTATGTGGGTACAGGTTATTGTAGATTTTTTAGATGTTCTTAAATTTATTCTTGAAAAATTAGGATTATATACAGCTCCCGAAACTACCACTCTGGAAAAATAATTTATTGTCGGTGTAATATTATTTACACCGATATATTTTTTATAAAATTAAAATATATGTTGAAAAAAAATACAGTTTATGCTAGAATAAATTAAATAATTATGTGTTTTTGAAAGGGTTTGCAATGAAAACTAAGATTTACAAAAACAAAAAGAACAAAATTCAAAAACCAACTACAACAAAAGGTTTGCTTACATTTTTTATTGTATTTTTCTTAGCAAGCTTCTTTGTATGTGCAGTCCTTGCTGCTGCAAGCGGTGGTGACTCATGGAAGGCAATGTTGTTTCACAACGGCAGATACACAGACTTGTATATGGACTTTTTCAATTCCATCCGTGATGCAGGTGCAGAAGATGTATATACAGCAAGAAACAATATCTATCCGCCCTTAGGCCTCTTGATTTTTAAGGTGCTCGGTTTTCTTATCTCTGAAGATCTGGTTGACCTGCCTAATGTCCATAAAACTTTATTGCAGTCAGACCAGCGATCAATGATGATCTATATTCTTTTTGCGGTTATTCTTATTCTGTCAATGTCCACAGTAATAAATTCATACGTTAACAGAATGAAATGGCAGAATAATCAACAGAAAGCAACATATCACACGCTCATAACATTCCTGATGATATTGTCATATCCTGTTATGTACTGCCTTGAAAGAGGTAATATCATCATTATTAGTATGATATTTACAATGTTCTTTGTATTTTTCAAAGATTCAGAAAATAAAGTTATAAGAGAATTATCATACATTTCACTTGCAATTGCAGCCGGAATAAAATTATATCCTGCTATTTTCGGTCTTATGCTGTTATTTGAAAAAAAATTCAAAGATGCTGCAAGACTTGTTGTTTACGGTCTTATAGCAGTATTACTTCCATTTATTTTTTTCATTCAGCCCGAAACAGCATCAATCTCTGCAAGCACAAGTCCAATTCTTGCAAACATTGTAAATAACAACATTCTTGCTTCAGGTGAAAACAATTCAGCACTTGCAAATATTATTGAAAACCTTATGTCTTTTGCATCAAACAAGAAGGCAAGACTTAATTTCAGCAGCGTAAGCATTCAGAACTTTATTTTCATTTTTGATCCCAAAAACACAACACTTGCAAATATTGTATGTTATATCACAGAAGGAATTGCTTTTGTATCACTTTTCTTTGTGAAGAAAAAATGGCAGCAGATTTTCCTGCTTATTTATCTGATGCTTAACATTCCTTCAGCATCAAGTTCATATGCATTAACATTCCTTATTATCCCGTTCATAATGTTCCTTTATGATGATAAAGGCAATGGCTATTCAAATAAAAAAAGACCTGAAATTGACTGGGTATATATTTTCTGTTTTGCACTTCTCCTGACACCTCTGCCTGTTATATGGTATTACCATCAGGACACAGCAAGAGAACTTTTTAACAGTATAGGCATTGCTTATCAGTCAAAATTTAACCAGGTTATTGCTGGATTTGTTTACCAGTATATGTTCGGTCTGATAGTTATTGAGGTTTTCTCAAAAAAAATCAAAGGCATACGCAAAACAAAGAAGCAAAAAGATGCAGTTATTTCAGAAGAGGTAGCATAATGACTCCGTTGATTTCAGTTATTGTTCCTGTATACAATGTTGAAAAGTATCTTGAAAAAAGCGTAAGATCCCTGATGGAACAATCATACAAAAACATTGAAATTGTTCTTGTAGATGACGGTTCACCCGACAATTCAGGCAAACTTTGTGACTCTCTCGCATCAGAAGATTCAAGAATTAAAGTATTACACAAAAACAACGGTGGCGTATCATCTGCCAGAAATGAAGGTCTTGAAAATTCATCAGGTGAATATATCTGTTTTATTGATGGTGATGACTATGTAACAGATTGCTATATTAGCGATATGTACGAAGTCTCTGTTAAATACAATTCTGATATTACAACATCCAATCAGTTCAAAATATGGTCAGACGGCAGAACAGAAGAGCTTTTTAAGATAAAAAAATCATACGGCACCGTAACAACAAAAACAGGAATTGAGACACTCTCAGATATGCTTTATGGTAAAACATGTTATGCAACCTGTTGTTGTAAATTATATAAAAAAGAGATTTTCGATAATATTAGGTTTCCTGTTTATCATATGGGAGAAGATTCTTTTACAATGTATCAATGCTTTATGAAAGCTGAAAACGTAGCTCACCTCTACAAGCCGAATTATTATTATATCCAGCATTCAGAAAGTGCCATGCACACAGATAATTATGATAAATTCTATGATTATATCGAACTTTCAGATAATTTCATCAGTACAGTAAAAAACCATCCCGTACTCTTTTTACCTGCAGTAAACAGATTGATTGAAAATAACTTCTGGGTATATATGAAAATGAGAAAATACCCTGACAAATATAGAAATCAGATTGATCATATTACGGCAAATATAAGAAAATATCGTTCCTATGCTTTGAAAGACAAAAATGTCTGCATCAGAACAAGACTTGCCTGTTTACTTTCCTACTTAGGAATGAATATTTTGAATATCATTTACGACAGAATAGCAAAAAAGGAAGCCTGATTATTCAGGCTTCCTTTTTTATCAAAAAAAAGGACCGACTTAAAAAGTCGGTCACTTATTGAGAATTATCTCTCGTCGTTTCTTGATCTAACTTCTGCAACAAAGTTCTTGATCATGTTGATAAAGTTCATGATGAAATCGTAAAGCTTCTGGATGATTTCCATTGTTCAGGCACTCCTTTACACATTTTTAAGATAATAATCTTGTATATATAATAACATATTATACAAATATTGCAATAGCTAAAACATAAAAAAATTAATTTTTTTTCAATTATGTAACATTTATATAACAATTCATTTGCTAAAAATATGAATACATATAGTTTCAAGGCCGAGAATTGCAGCAGATGTTGTGGAATACTGCATTGTTGCTATAGGAGGATACCCTAAAATCTTTTCTATTCTGCCTATCACATTCCCCGAAAAACTACAACCACCACCAACAGAGACACAATATTTGCCGCCTATGTTTTTAATATATTTAGCACAAGCTTTTGCAAAATTATCAAGCTTGACATATTCAGTTGATTCGGAAATATCTATGTCTGTATAAAAGCGTTTGCCAAAAGTTCTGAATGCCGCAAATTTGCCATTTTCAAAACCGAATTTCTCACCGGATTTTGTAAGATAAATTGTTTTGCTGTCAAAATTTTTACTGTCTTCAAGAACAATTCCAGTCGGACAACCGTCATTGACATGCAGTCTTGCAAGCTGCAATGTAAAGTACAAACAACCTGCGGCAAAAGCCTTGCTGTCAATAACACAAATCTTAAAAGTTGTGTGATCTACATCTATGTGTCTTCTGAAATTTTCAGCAGCAATCATAGCATTACGGTAATACTGAGGTTGCCATTTTCTGAATGGACAAACAATTACCACAACATGATAACCATTTTCATAAGCTTTATCTATTGCATGCTGAAAAACAGAAACAGGAATTGTAGGTCCCGTAAGATTTTCAAATTCATTAAGATGCTCAAAATACTTTATAGAATTAGTACCGAGAACATCTATATATGCTCTTTTATCATTATAATAAGCAGACGGATAAGCAGAAATTGAATACGTTTTAAGAATATCATAAGACAGTAATTTTTGTTTTTCATCATCAAATACTGTTATAAATTTCATAAGTGACATCATATTTTACCACTCAAATTCTCTTAATTTACCTTTCTCTATCAACTCGGGAAAATTCCACTGACGAAGTACTTCATAAACACCAACAGCAACAGCATTTGAAAGATTAAGGCTTCTAGCCTCATCAACCATCGGAATTCTCACTGTTGTATCGTGATTTTCATAAAGTAATTTTTCAGGCAAACCTTTAGTTTCCTTACCGAATACAAGATAAGAATTATCCGGATAATCAACATCAGCATATGTCTTGTCAGCTTTAGTTGAAAAATAAAAGAATTTGCCACCCTTGTTTCTTTCAAAAAAGTCGTCAGTATCTTTATAATAAGTTATATCAAGCAGATACCAATAATCAAGTCCTGCTCTTTTTAATTTCTTATCATCAATCTTAAATCCCATAGGCTCAACAAGATGAAGTCTTGCTCCGGTTGCAGCACAAGTACGGGCAATATTACCTGTATTCTGAGGAATTTCAGGTTCTATAAGCACAATATTGAGTACAGACATTATATTAACTCCAGACTTTTCATATACATCGGCAGACAACGTTCGAAAGCAAGACCGAATCTTGAATCTCCACCGATTTTGACAGTTTCTTTTATTGCATTCACAGTAAAATCAATAGCTTTTTTGCAAGCATCATTTACAGAATAACCATTTAGAATGCCACCAAGAAGAGAAGAGGCAAACAAATCTCCTGTTGAATGAAACATTCCGTCTATTTTATCAGAAAGAGAATAAGTTATTACATCATTTTCTGCATCATATGCACCTGCGCCGACAGATTCACCGTCGAAGTCAACACCGGTAAGCACAACAAACTTAGAACAAAATTTATCCGCCAAAGACCGCATAAGAACGTCTGCATACTCTTTTGTATACGGAGGGGGAAGATAATCCATATCAAGCAAAAAAGCCGCTTCTGTGAAATTAGGGATGATAATATCGGCATTTGCACATAATGATTTCATTTTCTGAACAAATGTATTATCAAATGTATCATATAATCTACCGTTATCTGCCATCGCAGGATCACAGAGGAACAATGTGTTATTATGTCTGAAGTCACTAACAAAATCACATACTATGTCTATCTGTTCTGATGAACCGAGAAAGCCACTATATACAGCATCAAATTTTACTCCGATTTTCTTCCAATGAGCCATAACAGGTCGCATATCGTCAGTAAGGTCACGATAGGTATATTCATTAAGACCACCGGTTTGAGTTGACAGAACGGCAGTCGGCATAACTGATACTGAAACACCCGCAGCTGACAAAACAGGAATAGCCGCAGTAAGTGAACACTTGCCCATTCCCGATATGTCGTGAATTGCGGCAACTGTCTTCTGAGTTGACATAATAATCACCTTTGTAATAATAACATATATACAAATCAATTTCAATTATAATAACAAAAATTGTGTCATATTTTTTCAAAATTGGTATTGACATTTGTCTTCAGTAGTGGTAATATATTAAGGCATTAGAGAACTGCGCCGGTAGCTCAGTTGGATAGAGTGACTGGCTACGAACCAGTAGGTCAGGGGTTCGAGTCCCTTCCGGCGCGCCAAAAACCGTTCATATTTGAACGGTTTTTTTATTTGTACAAAATAAAATATTTTATTAAAAAGTGTTACATTTTGCAAATTCGAAACTTATTATTATATATAATAAATAAGGAGAAATTATATGCAGCGTATAAGTTACGGATACTCAAAAACATCACCACCCTTAGGATATGTTTTTGCTTTGTTATGTGATAACAGATTCTATGTTATTACGCAAAAACAATATTTGCAAGCAAAAAGAAAAGCAAAAGATAATAAGCCTATTTTTCAAACTGATTTGCCGGTATATATAGACGGAATCAATATTTAATAAAACAAAAATACATACATTTCAATAAAATTATCCATTCGGATTATAAGATGATAATATCTCATAAATATCTTGATTATACACATTACTTCCGAGAATATCTCCGTTTGCGCTGAAACAAATCACTTTTATATCTTCAGGATCTTCCAAATACGGATTTTGCTCGGTATTGTTTAAGTCAAAATATTCACCTAAATACTTCAAAGCATTTCCGCCAGGGAATATCACATTACCTTCACTTGCTTCAATGCCCATTGCTGAGAATTCAGAAAGCAATTCTTGTGTATTTTCATTATATTTATTGCCATCATCTGCACTTACAAGCCATGCAGGATGAGCTCTTATCGATAGATTGTTCTTAACTACATTTTCAGCAAATAATTTTACATATTGAATAGGAATAGTTTCCTGATGAAATGCATCTACAGATAACAGAATATCATTCACACCACATTCAGACAGCATTTCGGTTACTGATTTAATTTGATTTATATCTTTGCTGAAATAGCCATTTGTTATAAGCTGTCTGTGAGGAATATACATATCCTTTGCAGCATTATGTATTGCAAAAACAGTTTCGGGATAAAGCAAAGGCTCACCGCCGAAGGTCATAACAGATTTTATGTTGTATTTTTCTGCAATTTTGCGGACGGCATCTGCAGCAAATGCTTTATCGATATTTTCATTGCTTTTATGCTCCCCTTGCGAACAATGCTTACACTTTCCCGTGCAGGCCATTGTTATAACAAACTCTATTCTGTTGAGATTTTTAAGATATTCATTCATAATAAGCTCCATTATATGGTTTTGAGAAATTCATCAACCTGTCTTTTTGTTTTAAGAATAAGTATTTTACTTTTATACTCCCCTGCTATTTCTTTATAAAAATTTCTTCGTTCTTTATCTCTGCAACCGAATAACAGAAACTTAACAAACCACGAATTCATATCATTAACATAGCCCATAGCTTTTCTGACTTTTGAACGTTTAATAGCACGGTAAAAACAAGTCAAACGAGGCAGCTGCAATATGATAATTTTATCAGCAGCTTCAAGCCTTTCATCAATCAAAAGATATTTATAGTATCCGTCAATTATCCAATTATCGTTATTCATAAAGTCTGCCACTACAGGCAAAACAGCTGAATCATCAATAGACTTCCATTCCTTGTCCCACTTGATATCATCAAGATGCAGGACAGGAATATTTTTCTTTTGTGCTATGTAATCAGACATATATGTCTTACCACTTCCGGCATAACCCAAAACTGCAATTTTCATTTTTTATATCCTCTTCATCAGTGTTTTGAATTTCTCTGTTTCTTTTCTGCTACTGAATACAATTATATTTTTATCGTTATATTTATTCAGCAATTCAAGCACCATCGGACGACTGTCGGAGTTATAATTTCTTACAAAATCAAGAAATTCTGCATCCTCCTCTGTTTCTATCCACGGCATATCAGGGCGAACCTTGCCGATACGGTCTTTTATACCCTGCAGACAGGTTTCAGCATCAAAATCAAGGAAAAAAACAGTATCACAGACAGCCATTCTCATTTCCATTGTCGAACCGTAATTACCGTCAATTATCCATTTTTCGGACTGCAACACTTCATTAAGCCTCTGACGGAATACATCCTTTCCGACTGTTGTTTTGTCAGCATTCCAATACATCATATCAAGATAATGAAGCGGCAAGCCTGTTTTTTCTGCCAACATTCTTGCAAATGTGCTTTTTCCGCTACCCGGGCAACCTATAATTATTACTTTTTTCATATTCATTATGCTTCCTAATTAAAAAATAAGCACCTCCGAGAATACGGAGATGCCTGTAAGTTAAGAAAGATATTGTATCAATCGCAAACGGACAAAACGACTCTCCAATTTCGGATGTTAAGATTCTTCATCATTTTGTCCACCTGCCTAAATAATAATCAATCTTTATCATCGCCACGTTCACGGACGATATATCTTGTAGGAGTACCTTCAAGACCGAAAACTTCTCGAATTTGATTGTCAATATAACGCTGATAGCTGTAATGGAAAAGTTCTCTGTTGTTTACAAAACAAACAAATGTTGGCGGTCTTGTTGAAGGCTGAGTCATATAATAAATCTTGAGTCTCTTACCCTTATCTGTGGGGGGCTGAACACGTGTCTGAGCATCAGCAAGAACTTCATTAAGACGACCAGTTCTGATTCTCATAGCATTCTGTGTATCAACGAACTTGATAAGTTCAAAAAGTCTGTTGATACGAAGACCTGTCTTTGCTGAAATAAAGATAATAGGAGCATAAGACATAAATGAAAAGTCATTCATAAGCTTTTTACGGTATGCATCCATAGTCTTGCCGTCTTTTTCAACAGCATCCCATTTATTAACTACAATAATACAAGCCTTGCCTTCTTCGTGTGCAATACCTGCAACCTTTGAATCCTGTTCTGTAAAACCGACTGTACCGTCGATCATAATAACACATACTTCTGCTCTCTGCACAGCCATAACAGCTCTCATAACAGAGTATTTTTCGATAGTATCATCAACTTTTGATTTTCTGCGGAGACCTGCAGTATCAATAAGAAGGAATTTTCCGTGTTCATTTTCAACTTCAGTATCTGTTGCATCACGTGTTGTACCTGCAATATTTGAAACGATAACACGTTCTTCACCGCAGATCGCATTTACAAGAGAAGATTTGCCTACATTGGGTTTGCCTATAATAGCAACCTTGATTCTGTCATCTTCTTCAGTTTCTTCTGCTACATCACCAATATACTTATAAACTTCATCAAGCAGATCACCTGTTCCGTGACCGTGAGCTGCAGAAACAGGAATAGGATCACCAAGACCAAGATTATAAAATTCATAAAGTTCAACGGGAGGAGCACCAACAGTATCACACTTATTAACTGCAAGAACAATAGGTTTACCGCTCTTGAGAAGCATAGTTGCAACGTCCTCGTCTGTAGCAACAACACCTGTTTTAATATCTGTAACAAAAATAATAACATCTGCACTGCCAATAGCAATCTGAGCCTGTCTTCTCATCTGAGAGAGAATAATATCATCTGAATGAGGCTCAATACCACCGGTATCAACAAGAAGAAAGCTTTTATTAAGCCACTCGCAATCACCGAAAATTCGGTCTCTTGTTACACCTGGAGTATCATCAACAATAGAAAGCCTTTTTCCGCAAAGCTTATTGAAAAGTGTAGACTTGCCTACATTAGGTCTACCTACAACAGCAACAATAGGTTTACTCAATTTTCACACTCCCCTATTTTTTTACATCATTTTATATAACAGGTCTGAACCTGAGTCAGACACCGGAATTATTTTCACATTTAATTTCTCTGACAATTCATCAAGTGAAACGTCATCAAGAAAGATTTTTTCATCATGGCTTTTTAGCATAACATCCGGAATCAGAGCTTTATCATACGCTGATAAATCCTTGACCTGATTAATTATATCCGTAGCAATAACAAGGCCTGCCACAGTTACAGAATGACCAAAAAAGTCATTAACGATAGTGAACACATCAACTGTTTTTGAGGGAAATTTCCGTATGAAAGCATGCGCAAGCTCTTTCATCAGAGGTGATGCTGCAACACCGGTAATGAGAGCAACTTTTTCATCAGAACAAGTATTGATTTCACTCAAAGCGTCGAGAAACAGAGTTTCTGTATCACGCCACATACCTACACCATTATCAAGCTGTCTGAAATCATCATAATATTCATAATCAGGAAGGTTTCTCTCGGCCTTAAGATAAAATTCGTCAGCCGCATAACAGAAATTTCTACCGAATTTCTCATAATGGTCTGAATTAAATCTGTCAATTATATCAATAACTTCCCCTGCAGTAGCTTTATCGTATCCGTGAAGTTTACAAAGACCGTCTCTGTGCTTAGTAAGTCCGACAGGAACAGCAGCAACAGAAACAATAGCCTTGCCTATTTCTGCAAGCTTATTAAGAGAATAAAGCAATTCATCTCCATCATTGTAACCGGGACACAAAACAAGCTGTGCATTAATCTCAATATCAGCATCAGCAAGTTTGTTAATATAAGATAATACTTTACCTGAATTAGGATTTTTCATCATCTGAACTCTGAGTTCAGGATTCATTGTATGCACAGAAATATTAACAGGTGAAATATGCATTTCAATAAGCCTGTCTATATCTTTTTCTGTCATATTAGTAAGTGTAACATAATTACCGAAAAAGAAAGATAAACGTGAATCATCATCTTTGAAATAAAGACTTTCACGCATACCATGCGGCATCTGATCGATAAAACAAAAAATACACTTATTTTTGCATGAGTGTTGCTGATCCATTAGATAAGTTTCAAACTCAAGACCTAATTCATCAACATTCAGAGTTGATTTGAAACGATAGCTTACTATTTCACCATCAGGAGTTTCAAAAACAACATTAATTCTTCTGGAGTTTGCATAAAATCTGTAATCAAGAACATCGTTAATGTCGTGACCGTTTACAGACAGCAAAACATACCCCGCAGTAACACCTTTTTTACCGCAGAGAGAATCCGGATTAACTTTCTGAATCTTCACAGCCAAGACTTAACCTCCAATGCAAACAACACTAAAAAGGCGGAAAAGATAATCCTCTCCGCCTTCCTTTAATGTCAAGAAAGTAAAGGAAATCAGTCCTCTACGCTGATAACCTGTCTGCCATTGTAATAACCGCAGTTATCACAAACTCTGTGTGTCTTCTTGAATTCGCCACACTGAGGACACTTCTGAAGAGAGGGAGCTTCCATCTTCCATACGTTTGAACGTCTTTTATCTCTTCTTGTACTGGATACTCTTCTTGCAGGTACTGCCATATCGAAAACCTCCTAATAATATACACATCATTCTTCGTCATCCAATAAAGACTGAAGTACAGCCAGACGAGGATCAACGGGTTTCTTGCAATTACAAGGCCCATCATTGAGATCTGCTCCGCAAATGGAACACAATCCTTTACAATCATTCTTACAGACAAAGATTGTGGGTAATGAAAGATAAATATCTTCAAGAATAAGCTCATCAAGATTAAGAACCATATCCTCTACAACGATATAATCGTCATTATCCTCATTGTTGAGTTTGTCGATAAGAAAATGTCTGACAGAAACTTTAAGCTTTTTGTTGACATCTTTAGCGCACTTTGCACACTGCGTCGAAACAGCAAATACCGCCTCTGCTGACAATGAAACAATACCTGTTGCGACTTTTACATAACCTTCAACAGTAACATCTGATGAAATCAGATCATCTTCAGCTTTGAAAGAATAAGTAAAATCCTGACGGATATTATCATTCTCAAAAAAACGGCGCAGTTCAATTTTCATCTGCAAAGCCCTCCATAATACGAACGGATAATATTATATATTCAAAAACATATTTTGTCAATATATTTTCAGTAAAATATATACTAAATTTCCGCCCATTTTTTATGAAATATTTCAATACGGCAGGAATTTATGCCGTTTTTAATTACTTAAGCTCGCAAAAATCGAGAGCTGAAGCAGGAATATTTTCTGTTTCAGTTGAAACTGTAAAAGTAAACTTTGTTTCAGCTTCTGCTGAAAGCTTGTTAACCTTTGCAAGGAATGCTGCAAGTTCATCCATATCTCTTGAGCCGATACGGAGAGTTGCATCAACAAGAATGTCTGTTATATCGTGATCACCTGCGCAAAGACCTGCGAGAAGACCGTAAAATGCATCAAAGCCTTTTACATCATAATAATCTGTGGAAACAAGTCTTACGCTGGGCTTAACATCGTATCTGAGAGCGTCTTTCTGCTCTACACAGATAACGTGACCTGCTGAAGCCTTAGCTGCCTCAACGATGAGAGCGATGAGCTTCTTTGTTTTTCCGCTGCCTTTTGTACCGGTAAGTAATGTAATCATAATTTTTTCTCCTTTACATTTATAATAACAGTTAACTGTTAAGTCTTTCAGCGAGCTGAGCTGCCATCTCTTCATAACCGGGTTTACCGAGAAGTGCAAACATATTACGTTTGTAGCTCTCAACACCTGGCTGATTGAAAGGATTTACGCCAAGCATATATCCTGAAACAGCACAAGCTTTTTCAAAGAAATAAATCAGATAACCTAAATTATACTCATCCATCTTTTCAACTTCAAGAACAATGTTAGGAACGTCACCATCTGTATGTGCAAGCACAGTACCTTCAAATGCCTTAGTGTTAACAAAAGACATTGTCTTGCCTGCAAGGAAGTTAAGACCGTCATTATCAACAGCTTCTTCTTCAATTACAAAATCACATTTTGCATTATTGAATACAACAACTGTTTCAAAAAGTTCTCTTCTACCTTCCTGAACATACTGTCCCAAAGAATGAAGATCAGTTGAATAAATTGCTGATGCAGGGAAAATACCCTTATTGTCCTTACCTTCGCTTTCACCGAAGAGCTGTTTGAACCATTCATTCATCAAAGTGAAATCAGGTTCATAGCTTACCATCATCTCAACATTCTTTCCGTTTCTGTGAAGAATGTTACGGATAGCTGCATAACGGCAACATACATTATTAAGAACATCTGAATTTTCGTATTCTACCATTGCATCACGTGCACCTGCCATAATAGCATCAATATCAATTCCTGCTGCAGCGATAGGTAAAAGACCAACTGCCGTAAGAACTGAATATCTGCCGCCGACATCATCGGGAACAACAAATGTTTCATAACCTTCTGCATCTGAAACTTCTTTGAGAGTACCCTTTGCCTTATCAGTTGTTGCATAAATTCTCTTTGCAGCTTCTTCTTTACCATATTTTTCAACAAGAAGAGCTTTGAAGATTCTGAATGCAATTGCAGGTTCGGTTGTTGTGCCTGACTTTGAAATAACATTAACTGAAAAATCACAAGTTTTGCATATTTCAAGCACTTCTGAAATTTCTGTGGGGCTTAATGAGTTGCCCACAAAAAAGATTTTGGGTGCATCTTTGACCAATACATTGTAATTCTTTGATTTACAGAATTCAATTGCTGCTCTGGCACCGAGATATGAACCACCGATACCGATAACAACAAGAACATCAGAATCCTTTCTGATACGCTCTGCAGCAAGCTTGATTCTCTCAAACTCTTCTTTGTCATAATCTTCAGGAAGAGTTAACCAACCGTGGAAATCATTACCTTCTGCAGAAGCTTTTTGTGAATAAAGTTTTTCATAAGCATCTTTGATTTCAGATTCAACATTTGCAATATCTGCATCTGTAACAAATCTGTCAAGATACTTACAATTAAGTTTTATTGACATATAACGCCTCTCCAACAAACAAATATTTTGTTTATTATACAATGAATAAAATAATTTTTCAATAGATATTTGAACTAATTATACAATTTTTTTATAAAAAATTTATTGAATCAGGAAAACGAAACAAGAAGTTTTCGCATAGCACTGAAAAACGATAACGCCTCAACATCTTCATCTGCCACAATAGGATACTCTGCAACAATTTTTTCATTGATTTTAATACTTATATGACCGATATTTGCATCTGACTTCACGGGGGCATAAATTTCCTGAGGAACAGTTATCTCAAAACTTAGCTTATCAGAATCACCTTTATTGATAAGAATTGGTTTTATTTTATCGTATTTCACAATCACCGAATCATTTTCACCTAAAAGCACATTAATAATTTCAGGTATTCCTTCAGGTGCAGGAGTTATTATTTCATAATTTGCAAATCCCCAATCAAGCAATGTTTCGGCAGATGAAAATCTGTCTTTACTGTTATCACTACCCATTACTACTGCAATAAGTTCCATGGAATTTCTTTCAGCTGTTGCGGACACACAACATCCGGCTTTTTCCGTTGTTCCGGTTTTCAACCCCGTAATTCCGCTATAATATCTGACAAGTTTATTTGTATTAACAAGTTCTGTTTCACCACCACGCAATGAATCCATCCATATTGTTGTATAATCTTTTATAAAATCATATTTCAACAATGCACGTGACATAAGAGCAACATCATATGCACTTGTCAGATGTGTATCAGTTGTATCGTCAAGACCTGTACAATTATCAAAATGTGTATCAATCATTCCAAGCTCAGAAGCTCGTGAATTCATCATATCATTAAAAGCCGTTTCACTACCCGCAACATATTCACCAAGCAATGTGCAAGCATCATTGGCACTGTAAACACAAGTAGCTTTCAGTAACTCTTCAACAGTCATTGTTTCTCCTGATTCAAGCCATATCTGAGATCCTCCCTTTGATGCAGCATTTTCAGAACAGACCACAATATCGCGTAAGTTTATTTTTCCAGATTCAATAGCTTCACACACAAGAAGTATGGACATAATCTTTGTTACTGATGCAGGATAAAGTTTCTCGTGCTCATTTTCAGCATACAACACCTTACCTGTTGATTTTTCCATAAGAACAACAGCCTTTGCTTTAACATTCAACTTAGCATCAAGCATTACTGCAGCATCTAAAATCGGCTGAAGCTCCGATACAGAATTAATCATTTCAAATTCTTCAACTGACATATTCACTGCAAAACAATCAATACTCCCCAAAAAAGCAACAACAAACATTATTATATAACAAACAAACTTTTTCATGTTCTGTCTCCCTTCTAATTTGTCCGAATGTTGCTAATTTATATTCTTATGCAGATTATTATATGCTTGATTTTTCATCTATACATATATATAATGTATTCGGAAGTGATAATATGAAAGCGGCATTTTTTACACTTGGTTGTAAAGTTAATCAATACGAATCCGAGGAAATTGCTGAACTCCTCAAACAGAACGGATATGAAATTACAGATGCAAAGCAGGAAGCTGACGTATATATCGTCAACTCATGCACAGTTACAGCAGAAAGTAACAGAAAAACTCGTCAGGCTGTAAGACATTTCAAAACAAAAAATCCCGATTCAATAGTAATTCTTACAGGTTGTGTGCCACAGGCTTTCCCTGATGAAGCAATAGAATTGTCAGACTATGCAGATATTATTCTCGGAAACAATAACAACAAAAGCATCATTGAAGATATAAAGAGACTCCAAGAGCAAAGATCAAGAAATTGCATAGTCGATATTAAACAGCACACAAATGAAATCACCTATAATGGTGGAATTATAAGCGAGTTCGAAGGACACACAAGAGCTTTTGTTAAAATACAGGACGGATGCAACAGATTTTGTACATATTGCGCTATTCCTTATGCAAGAGGTCGCTCACGATCAAAACCTCTTGACGATATAAAAAAAGAACTTAAGAATCTTGCAGACGGTGGTTTTAAGGAAGTTGTTTTTGTAGGAATCAATCTTTCTGCATACGGCAAAGAAATCGGCTATACACTAGCCGACGCAGTTGTAGCAGCAGAAGAAACAGACGGTATTGAAAGAATACGTCTCGGTTCACTTGAACCTGACCATATAACAAAAGAAATGATGGATGTATTTGCAAAATGCAATAAATTCTGCCCACAGTTCCACATTTCTCTTCAGAGCGGTTGCGATACAGTACTCAGACGTATGAACCGTCATTATACAGCTGATGAATACAAAGAACTTGTTGAAAACCTTAAAAACTCCTTTGATGATGTTTCAATTACAACAGATATAATAACTGGATTCCCCGGTGAAACAGAAGATGAATTCAATACCACCGTAGAATTTGTAAAAGACATTGAATTTGATAAGGTTCATGTTTTCCCTTACTCTATAAGAGAAGGAACAAAAGCAGCCAAAATGGATTCACAGCTTCCAAACAACATAAAATCAGGACGTGCAGCCGCACTCACTAAGGTTTGTGAAGAAATCAGAGCACGAAACTTCACACGAAATACAGACAAAGTATTTACTGTTCTGTTTGAAACCCCCAAAGACGGTTACCAGTGCGGATACACAAAAAATTACACTCCCGTAAAAGTATTAACTGCCGAAAATCTTACAAATAAGATAAAGGATGTTTATATCACGGAAGCATCTGATGATTATTGCATCGGCAGATTAGTATAAATCTTTACTTTTTCTTAATATTTTCATTACCGTAGATTTAGAAGACCGTGATATCATAAAATCACGGTCTTTATTTTGGAGGGTATTATGTATAAAATTCTTGTATGTGACGATGACGAAGCAATTCTTGAATCTGTCTGTATATATCTTAAAAACGAGGGATATGAAATACTGACAGCAAAAGATGGTGTTGAAGCTCTTGAAATAATTAAAAACAACGAACTACACTGTCTTATTCTTGATATAATGATGCCGAGACTCGATGGCCTTAAAACAACAATCATTATAAGAGAAAAATACAATTTTCCTATCATTCTGTTATCTGCAAAAAGCGAGGATACTGACAAAATCACAGGACTAAGTTTCGGTGCTGATGATTATGTCACAAAGCCATTCAACCCTCTTGAGCTGGTTGCTAGAGTGAAATCTCAGATAAGAAGATACAGTACTTTGGGAAGTATGCAAAAAAGCGCAAACACTTTAGTCACAGGGGGACTTGAGCTTAACCGTGACAGCAAGATTGTGACTGTTGATGGTGACGAAGTAAAGCTGACAGCAAGAGAATTCAATATTCTCGAATATCTGATGCTCAATATGGGTAAAGTTTTGTCAAGCACACAGATTTATGAAACTGTATGGAATGAAGTTGCTTTCCATACCGAAAAAACTGTCACGGTACATATTAGAAACATCAGAGAAAAAATAGAAATTAACCCGAAAGAACCAAAATATTTGAAGGTGGTGTGGGGGCTTGGCTACAAAATTGACAAAATATAAATATTCACTGTTGACAAAGACACTTTGTCTTCTCTTCTCTGCCATATTCTTTTTCTGTTTTATTTTCAATACAGCAACAGTTATTATGGCATCAGAGATCTACGGTTTTGAAGAATATTTCGGAAATACAATCCCGGATTTTTATTCATCTCAGGGGTTCTACACAAAGCTTACAACAGATTTATATCACATAAGAGAGATATCAATCGGAAATGCAGATACTGTAGCAAACGTTTTTGAAGAAAACAAAGATGCTGTTGTAGATGCAGTTGTAGATGTTTACCTTAACAAAAAAGCGGAAATTATCAAAAACGAGCTGACATATGCAGTAGAAAATTATGATGAATCATATTTCAATTATGAATATACGGCAGATGCAGTTGATATTCCCGAACCTGTAACTTCTCAAACCAACAGCGAACCGCTGACTGATAAAAACGGAAATCCTATGCCAAGAAACGTTGAAGCCGCTAAAAAAGTGCTTGAAAGCTGTGAAGGTCTTGAATTTCTCGACTATTCTGCACTTGTCAGACAATCAGCATTCACAGAAACTGAATTTCATTATTCATACACATTAAACATGAGCCCAAATTATGGCTATTGCATAATAAATTTTTCAAATTACGATGGCTATAATCTCGGCAAAAATGAAATAAAAACACTTTTTCTTTCACAATACTTAGATATCAACAGCACAGAAGTCGGTAATGCAGAAAGTCACTATTATAATTCTTTAGATGTACTCGAAAACCTTAATGTGCTCAAATATTTCATAATCGACAATTCGGGAAATACTCTGACCAACTCTGAAAATGCAACCGAAACTAAATTCATAAACAGTTGCACTGCATCACCTGTTTATATTTGCCTTGATGAATCAGGATTCAGACATTCAACATTGACTGAAAAAATGAAAAATGTTGCTACAGATGCATTGTCAGATATAAAAGGCAGCAAAATATACGTTTATATTGACGATGATCTGCTTTACAATACTAAAGACACATATTCATTTATGTACTCAGCATATATGAATATGCTTGACAATACAGCAACAACAACAATCACAGTAGCTATAGTTTCATTGTTATTGTCGCTTGCATTCTTTATCGCATTAATGTGCATTTGCGGACACAAAAAAAATACAGATTGTTGTTCATTAGCATTTATTGATAAATTTCCTACTGACATTCATGTGCTGATTTCACTCGGAAGCATAGCATTTCTGACATATATAGGTATTTTCTATTCAATACTTGCACTTGAAAGTACATCTGAAGCATATAATAAACTTTATTATATTTACGGCCCCACTTCAATTGCAACATATTTTACTATTGTATTTCTTATTTTCACAGAATGGATTACATCAACAGCGAGAATAATCAAATCATCACAAAAATATACAGCAAATATGCTGACACGAAAAGTTTTTTTGATAATAAGTAGAATAAACAAGAGGATTCTTTCGGGTATAAAAAAATCATTATCTGTATTCAGATACAAACCTAAAAAAATGCAGAAATCGATAATATGGCTGACAGCAGGTTATTTTTCAATAAATTCAATACTTGCACTTAGCATATACATATTGACAATGCATATATATGAACCAATGCTGGCTATAATTGCAGTTGTTTTGTTTATAGTATTCAACTGTGTATGCATTATTATGCTATCAGAATACTTCATTAATCTTGATAAAATCATTGATGCATCATGCAGACATGAATCGGTTAACTTTAATAATAAAAACATTCCGCAATCACTCAACATTCTTGCATCAAATCTTACAAACACAAAAGAGGCTCTTAATGAAGCAATTGAGAAAGCGGTCCGTGATGAACAGATGAAGACGGAGCTTATCACAAATGTTTCACACGACCTTAAAACGCCGCTAACGTCTCTTATCTCATACTCAGACTTGCTTAACAATTGCAACATTGAAGATGAAACGGCAAAAAAATACATCGGTGTCATTCATAACCAGTCAATCAAGCTCAAAAGACTAATTGAAGACCTGATTGAAGCATCAAAAGTTTCTTCAGGAAATGTTACAATAAATGCAACAATACTGAATTTGTCTGAACTTACAATTCAGGTTATTGCAGAATTCTCACCCGAAATAGAGAAAAACGGTAACGAAATCATTTTTAATGAGCCCGAAACGGCACCTTCTGTATTTGCAGACGGTTCAAAAACATACAGAATTCTTTCCAATCTTCTCAGTAATGCAAAAAAATATTCTGCTGCAGGAACAAGAATCTATATTTCTGTTTACAGAGAGAATAATAACAGTGTTTTTGAAATTAAGAACATATCGAGTGAACCGCTGAATATTTCACCTGAAGAACTGACAGAAAGATTTGTCCGTGGTGATAAATCAAGAAGCAAAGACGGCAACGGTCTTGGTTTATCAATAGCTAAAGATCTTTGTATTTTACAAAACGGCAATCTTGAACTGAGTATTGACGGAGATTTATTCAAAGCAAAAGTTATATTACCAACAGAAGAGAAATAAAAAAAATGGTCGATGAGTTTTATCTCATCGACCATTCTGATTATGAATTGTTTTTAATAATCATTTTTGCGATTTTGTAAACATCACCGCAACCGAGAGTGATAATCAGATCACCCTCTTCTGCAAGTTCAAAAGCTCTTATGGCAACTTCTTCAAATGTATTATACCATTCACATCCGGGTATCTTATCAGCAAGGTCTTTAGTATATATATTATAGGTATTCTTCTCACGTGAACCCATAATTTCGGTCATAACAACCTTATCAGCAATTTTGAGAACATCTGCAAAATCGTCAAGAAGCATTGCTGTTCTGGAATATGTGAAAGGCTGAAAAACAGCAATAACTTTCTTATATTCCATTCGTTTTGCAGCTTCAAGCGTTACCTTAAGCTCTGCAGGATGATGAGCATAGTCATCGACAATATCAATACCATTCACTTCTGCAAGCTTCTCAAAACGTCTGCCGGCACCTGTAAAATCAGGAAGAAGATTGATGGCTGATGCAGCATCAACACCTGAATATACTGCAGATGCAACCGCTGCAAGTGAGTTGAGAACATTATGATTTCCGGGCACATTAAGAACGGCTCTGCCCTGTCTGACACCCTTGTAATATATATCAAATTCAGGATATGCACCTTTATTCATAACAATATCATCAGCGTACCAGTCATTTGATTTATCAATACCAAAAGAAATAAGTTCTTTATCTTTAAGCATTCCGATAACATCGAGCGTATGATTATCATCACCATTATAAATAACAGTTTTGCTCAGATCGCAGAATTTTCTGAAAGATTCTTTCAGATTATCCATTGTCTTGAAGAATTCCATATGGTCTTCATCAATATTAAGAATAACACTACAGGAGGGTGAAAGCTCAAGAAATGTATTCGAATATTCACAAGCTTCGCAAACAAACAGCTCTGAATTACCGTTAATGCCGTTTGTTCCTGTCATAGGTAATCTTCCGCCTATAACTGCAGAAGGGTCCGCACCGGCATTTATAAGCACCTGCGTGAGCATTGAAGTAGTTGTTGTTTTACCGTGTGTGCCTGCAATAGCGACACATTTGCCGAACTTGCGGGAAACAGCACCAAGGAGCTTGGAACGCTCAAAAGTGGGTATACCGCTGTTTTTTGCAGCTATGAGTTCAGGATTGTCACTCATAATAGCCGCTGTATATATAATCATTTCTGCACCATCAATATTCTCAGCACACTGACCGAGTTTTACATCGATGCCGAGATTTCTGATTCTGGCAAGCGTATCTGTTTCGTTGTTGTCAGACCCTGAAAGAATATAACCCTTGGAATGAAGAATTTCAGCAAGTGGACACATACCCGATCCGCCAATACCGATAAAATGAACACGCTTTACTTTATCTAAATATTTATCAGCTTCAAACAAAAATAGTTCATCTCCATTATAAAATTGGAATTTCAACAGGTTGTCTTTTCTGGAAAAGAGTTACGCAATCAAATCCTGCTTCTTTTGCAACCTGCATTGCATCTTTGATGCCGACAGCTATATGCTGAGCAAAATGAGCATCAGAGCCAACAGAAACATATTTACCGCCAAGCTCTTTGAATCTCTTCACAGTATCAAACTCAGGTGAAAGTCTGTTTATGGGCTGTCTGAGACCTGCAGCATTGATTTCAAGTGAAATATTCTTTTCTGCAGTAAGACTTAATATCTGATCAACAAGAGGTTTATACTCGTTGACATCAACTCTTATATTATTTCTTGAGTAAAGATATCTGAAAGGATATGTAAGATGTGCGAGAATATCAAAGTTACCCCATTCAAGCATAATCAGAAGTTCATTAAAATATTCTTCAAGAGTTGATTTTATATCAATTCCGGTAAAATCTTCAATATAGTAGAAATCCTGTCTGTTTCTGAGATTATGAACTGAGCCGATTACAATATCAAACTTCTGGGAAGCAAGAATCTTCTCTGCTGTTTCAATATCATAAGCTGGCTGACCGAGTTCAATACCGTTAAGAACAAGAAGTTTTCCTGTAAAAGCACTTTTTGCCTTAGCTATTTCAAAAAATGCCTGTCTTACATTTCTCTCACCATCAGCGTTAAAAGCATCAACTTCACAATGATCAGTAAAAGCGAGAGCCTTTAATCCTTTGTTGCAAGCCGCCTCACACATATAAACAGGAGAATGATTCCCGTCAAAAGAATTGTCTGTATGTGTGTGCGTATCAATAATATTCATAAAATTTTCCATAAAATTCACCTGCTATATGTTAACATAAAGTTTTGCTGTTTACAATAATTTATCAAAAAAAATATTGAAAAAAAATTAAAAACAATATACAATAAACACAAATACAAATTAAGGATGGAAACTGCAATGAAAATTTCCGTTAAAGCCGCTGCAAAAATCAATCTTTTACTTGACCTTACAGCTATACTTGAAAACGGTTATCACAGCATTTTTACAGTTATGCAATCTGTCGGCATCTATGATGTTGTAACGGTTGAAACAACCGACACAGGTAAAATTGAATTAACCTGCACAGACGACACAATGCCTCTTAACAATAAAAATACTGCTTGGAAAGCTGCAGTACGTTTTCTTGAATATATCAATGACGCTACAACAGGTGTCAAAATTCACATTGAAAAAAACATTCCTTCACAAGCAGGTATGGCAGGAGGCAGTGCAGATGCTGCAGCAGTAATCAAAGCTCTTGATTATCTTCTTAAAACAAACCTCAGCGAAGAAACATTATGCGGGATAGGCACAAAAGTAGGCGCAGATGTACCTTTCTGTATCTCAGGAGGCACAAAACTTTGCATGAATATCGGTGAAGTAATGGCACCTCTTCCCTCTTTACCCGAATGTCATATTCTCGTGTCAAAACCTAATCAGGGAGTGTCAACTCAAGAGGCTTATGCAAATTATGACTCAGCAGAATGGATTAGACATCCCGATAATGAAGGTTTTGTTTTTGCCGCTACACAAAAAGATCTTGATAAGATGTGCAAAAAGGCCGCCAATGTCTTTGAACAAGTAGTAGAAATTGCAGACAGGGTCAAAATAAAAGCAATTATGAGAAATAACAATGCAAAGCTTGCAATGATGACAGGCAGCGGTGCTGCAGTTTTCTCTATTTTTGAAAATGAGAAAGATGCTAAAGTGTGTTACAAAGATCTTAAAGAAAAATACAGCGAAACATTCTTAACAAAGCCTGTTAAAAAAAGTATTGAATTTATAACTGAATAAAATCTCTATTTACCATTCATTATTAAATCAATGAACGGTATTAATTTTATTAAGGAGATATTATGAAAAAAACTTCACATCTTATTATCGGAATACTTACTGGTATATTATTTCTTTTTACATTCAATTTATCTGCATTTTCATACAATTGCAATGAAATACGCAGCAACGTAATAAGATTACACATTATTGCAAATTCGGACTCAGAAACAGATCAGGATATCAAATTGAAAGTGCGTAATGCTGTTCTACAGGAAAGCGTCAATATTTTTGACGGCAGCACGACTATTGATAATGCAGTTGAAAAAATCAGTCCGAATATTGATACTATCATCAAAACTGCTGAAAAAGTCATTACAACCAATGGAAAAACTTATAATGCAACTGCTGAATTAACCACAGAATACTTTGACACAAGAGTGTATGACAATAACATTACTTTGCCGGCAGGTAAATATCTTGCGCTTAAAATTGTATTAGGTGAAGGAAAAGGTCAAAATTGGTGGTGCATTATGTTTCCTGCTCTTTGTCTGCCTGCAGCAACTGAAAATTCGGACATTAACATTACTTTTTCGGACAAACAAACCAAAATAATAACCGATGACGGAAGATATAGAATCAAGTTCAAAATTGTCGAAATATTTGAGAAACTCAAAGAGGGTGACATTTACAATTAAGGTGACATTGCATAATTTATGTTTTAATCACACATACAGGATATTTAATTTTTTGAACAGTAAAGTTGTATAGCCTTACGATTTATGCACAATTTTGAACATTTATAAACATTTTCTTCAGACTTTTGAACAATTTTGAATGCGTTTTACACACTGTAAAGTCAATAACTATACACCAAATCAATGAATAATTTATGTAAAGCAAATTGCATTTCACAAATAAATATACACAAAAGAGTCTGTAAAGCAATATGCTTTACAGACTCTTTATTGTTCTGATATTATTATTTTATCTGAGTTATCTTGTCACCCTTAACAAGAAATACACGCTTTGCATATTCAGCAAAAAATCCGTCATTTTTAATGGAATCTGTATAAAAATCATCAATCTCAACATCACCAAAATCCTCTTTAAGAGCTTTGATTTTGTTCTGACGCATACAGATTCGTGTAACCTGACCTGTTTCATTGTCTATTTTTGAGCAGACAAAATTCTTTATTCCAAGTCGCTTAGCAATCTCTTTGATTGTAAGCTCAGGAGAAGCTGTAAGGATCAGATCATCTTCTTTCTGCACCTGTTTATAAAAACTCTTGATTCTGTCCATATGACTATCCCAGAATGCGCTTGTAAATTCCTCCCATTTGTCATATTCGCAATAACACTTTTTTATGATGGGTGCATAATCATCCATCATTTGCTGGGTAGTCACCTTTCCGAGTTTGTATTTGGCAAATGCAATAATTACCTTTGGCAGGTATCTGATAAAAGCAGGATTAACCTTTATATATTCTATAAAGAAATCATAAAAACTTTCACCATCGTAAATTGTATTGTCAAAATCATAAATATTCATAACTTAATTATACATAAATTTATCAGAATTTCAACATTATTTTTGTAATTGATTGCAAATCATATTTATTTATATTATAATCTATACAGTTTTATTATGAGGTGATACATAATGTTGAACAATCCGCAAATTTCAAAACTTATCGGAAAAATTGAGCGTTTCAAAGATCTTATTGAACCTATGATTTTTGAAAAAGTTGACGAAGTAGATTTTTCCGCATTTGTCACATCAGACAGACTTCACGATATTCCGTCAGATGACAAATTCACTCCGGTTGAAAAAGGTTTTACCTGGTATGGCAAAGATTCATACTGCTGGTATAAGGGAAAATATACTGTACCTGCTAATCTTGAAGGCAAAGATTTATTTATTAAGCCTCATATACAGGGATACGAAGCACTTCTGTTTGTTAACGGAAGAACAATGGGTACTTTTGCAACAAAAATTGCATACACAGGCCATGGCAACCATTACTGTGACATGATTAAGAAAAATGCTGTAATCGGTGATGAACTTGATATAATCATCGAATATTACGGTGGACACGACAATCCCGGTAATCATCCTTGCGAAAATATAACAATCAAAGATTACAATTTCAGCTACAACGGAGCTGATATCTGCACAAAGAATACTGAAATTCAGGAATATTATTTTGATCTTCTCGCTGTATTACAGCTTGCACAGTCACTTCCTGATGACAATTTTATGAAAGGCTTTGCTGTAAACGCTCTTTATGAAGTTCACAAAAAAGTACACTATCTACTTGAAGATTGTGATTATGAAACATTTATAAAAGGAATAAGAGATTCAGCAGCAGACCTTAAAAAAGTCCTCAATATGAAATCCCAGGATTCTGCACCTTTTATAGGTCTTATCGGTCATTCACATATGGATACAGCATGGTTATGGCATGTAGGTGAAACTGAAAAGAAGGTTACAAGAACATACGCAAATGCTCTTGCCCTTATGGATCAGTATCCTGAGTATATGTTTGTACAGAGCTCCGCGTGCCACAGCGATATGATCAGAAAAAATTATCCCGAACTCTTTGAGAGAATTCAGGAAAAAGTCCGTGAAGGCAGATATGAGCCCAACGGTGGTGTATGGGTTGAATGCGACTGTAATATCACATCAGGCGAATCTATGATCCGTCAGTTCCTTTGGGGACAGCGTTTTACAAAGAAATATTTTGATTATGTTTCAGATTGTTTCTGGCTTCCTGACACATTTGGCTACTCAGCAGCAATTCCTCAGATTATGAAAGGTTGCGGCATCAACTATTTCCTTACAACAAAAATGTCATGGAATGATACAAATGATTTTCCCTATGAAACATTTAACTGGGTAGGTCTTGACGGCACAAGCGTTCTCACACATTTCAACAGAACACATCTTAATCCTGACGTAAAATCGACAATTCGCGAAACAAAGGACTGGATCAGACAGAAGAGTGTTTCAAACAAAAGATTCATTGCATATGGCTTCGGTGACGGTGGCGGAGGCCCTTCATTTGAAATGATCGAAAACGCAAAAAGAATTGCTGATCTTGACGGTGTCGGCAAATCAAAACATATGACAGTAAGCGATTTTATGAAAGACCTTGAAGCAACAGCTGTGAACCCCAACACATATAAGGGTGAACTTTACCTTGAGCTTCACAGAGGTACTCTCACAAATCAGCATACAATAAAGAGAAACAACAGAAAAGCTGAAATTGCTCTCCGCGAGCTTGAAATCCTTACAGTAAACGAAGCTGTCAAAAATAAAACTGCAGCTTCAGAAGAAAAAATAACACCTCTTTATGAGTCTCTTCTCATAAATCAATTCCACGATATTCTTCCCGGTACGTGTATTCACAGAGCACATAAGGAAAGCAGAGAACAGACACATAAGCTCATCAAAGATGCAAATAAGCAGATAAAAGCTATTATCAATAAAGAAGATACAGACAAAATAACTTTCATCAATACACTTTCATTTGACAGAAATGATGCAATCTTTACTGATTTTAACGGCAAGATGCTTGATGCAGATTGTAGACAGCAGATTTATACTGATTTAGATGGCAAAGAAAAACTAATAATCAAAGGCATAACGATTCCTGCATTCTCTTCAGTTACATATTCATTGAAAGATGGAGTACCCGAAAACACATCTGCATTCGAAGTTATCAGCAACACTATTGAAACTCCCCTTGCTAAAATAAGTTTTGCAGACAACGGAACAATCAATTCTTATATCGACAAAACAGCAAACAGAGAAATTATCGGCAACGGTTATAATCTTAATACATTCCTTATGGCTGAAGATGTACCAAATCTGTGGGACAATTGGGATATAGATGTTGATGTTCAGTGCAAATATAACGATGCGTCAACTCTTGTTTCAAGAGAAATTATATCAGACGGCGCTGTTGCATATATTATCCGCTCTGAATACAGAATATCTCAGAAGTCAACTATCATTCAGGATATGTTTATTTTTGCTGACTCAAAAGAAATCCGTTTCGACACAAATATTGACTGGCAGGATAACCACAGACTTCTCAAAGCTGCATTTGATACAAATATCAATGAAGACTTTGCAAGACACGAAATTCAGTTTGGTAATGTAAAGAGACCTACAACTAGAAACAATTCTATTGAAGAAGCAAAGTTTGAAGTTGTAAACCACAAATACACAGACCTTTCCGAAACTAAATACGGTGTTGCAATTCTCAACGACTGCAAATACGGCATTACTGTAGAAGGCGGAAACATTCGACTTTCACTCCATAAAGGGGGCACACATCCTGACAGAATGGGTGATCACGACGGTATTCACCAGTGTACATATTCTCTCCTGCCCCATTCAAGCGGTTTTAATTCTAAAGATGTAATCAGACCTTCCTACGAACTTAATATGCCTGTAATAAGCGCACAGGGCGCATATGAGATGCTTAGCCCTGTCACAACAGACGTTGATAATATAATTGTTGAAGCAATCAAGCCGTGCGAAGATACTCAGAACGCATTTATCGTTCGTATCTACGAAGCTGAAGGCACAAGAACAAACACTATTCTCAATTTCCCCTATGCAGTAAAATGTGAAACTACAAATATGCTTGAAGAAACAATCGATGTGCTTGAAGACATGAATGTAACATTCAGACCATTCGAAATCAAGACTATCAAAGTTTATTATTGAGGTGAAGATTAATGAAAATTACAGAAACAGCGGTAGAAATGGAATTAACAGACATTGATTTATCTAATGTAAGTGAAAACATCAGTAATGCAGGTAAAATTTTTGATACAATTATTTCAAAAATAGCTGAATATCTTGCAGATGCAGGAATAAATCTGATTTTCTCATTAGTTCTTCTGATTGTAGGCTGGAAGCTTATCAACATCCTTTCCAAAAAAATGAAAAAAGGAAAGCTTCTGTCAAAAGTTGAACCAACAGCAAGATCTTTTATCAACAGCGCACTTACAATTTTTCTTAAAATAATTCTCATTATCACTGTTGCAGCTATACTTGGCGTTCCAATGACATCTATGGTTGCAGTGCTTGGTTCTTGTGGTCTCGCAATAGGTCTTGCTCTTCAGGGAAGCTTGTCTAACATTGCAGGCGGATTCATTCTGACTGTTTTCAAGCCGTTTGTAGTCGGTGATTTCATAAAAACAGGTGAATTTGAAGGTACAGTTAAATCTATCAACATATTCTATACCAAGATTATCACTCCTGATAACAAAATCATCGTTATTCCCAACAGTAAAGTTTCTGACAGTGCTCTCATTGACTATAATGCATTCACCACAAGACGTGTAGACATCAGCATTTCAGCAGCTTATTCAGAAGATTCAGATAAAGTCAAGAAGACTCTTCTTGAAGCTGCTGCAGAAAATGAAAAAGTGCATATTGCGCCTGCGCCAATAGCTGTTATATCATCATTTGATGACAGCGCAGTTACATATCAGCTCAGAATATGGTGTGATACATCTGATTACTGGGATGTTAAATTCAGCGTAACAGAAAAAATCAAAAAATTATTTAATGAAAAGAATATTGAAATTCCATTTCCACAGATGGATGTACACATCAAGAATAATTAAAATAAAGAACCGTAAGATTCGTCTTACGGTTCTTGATATTATGTTTGATTATTTTTTCTTCTTACCGAAAAAGCCTTTTTTATCTTCATTTTCGCCGGGGGTATTATTTGCTGAAAAAGGAGCTTTACCGCCAAGCTCATTATTGAGTTCCTTGATAAGTTCTTTCTGTCTCTCTGTGAGCTTTTTGGGAATATCAACAACAATCTTCACAAGCTGATCTCCTCTACCTCTGCCGTTAACATTAGGAATACCTCTGTCTTTGAGTTTGAAAATATCACCGGGCTGAGTACCTGCGGGAATTGAATATTTAACCTTACCGTCAAGAGTGGGAACCATAAGTTCATCACCAAGAGCAGCCTGAGCAAATGTGATATTTACTTCACACCATACATTATATCCGTCACGTTCAAAGAAAGGATGAGGACGTACATTTACACCCACGCGAAGGTCGCCTGATGGACCACCATTAACACCTCTGTTTCCTTGACCACGGACATTAAACACCTGACCGTCATCAATACCGGCAGGAATATTGATATCCTGTTTAACAGTTCTTCTGATTCTTCCATGACCTTTACACTTAGAACAAGGTGTTGGGATGATTGTACCCTTACCCTGACAACGAGGACAAGCTTTATTAGTCTGTATAATGCCGAATGGTGTTCTCTGCTGCGCAGTAACCTGCCCCCTACCGTTACATTCAGGACAAGTCTGAGTTGATGTGCCTTTTGCAGCACCTGTACCACTGCATTCATCACAAACTTCAATTCTCTGAATATCTATAGTTCGCTTACAGCCTTTTGCAGCTTCTTCAAATGAAATAGTGACACCAGTCTGAATATCACTACCGCGCTGAGGTGCGTTGGGATTTACTCTTTGACTTCCGCCGCCAAAACCACCGCCGAAGAATGAAGAGAAGATATCACCAAGGTCAAAATCCATTCCACCAAAACCGCCTCCGAAGCCACCGCCTGCACCTGCTCCGTAATTGGGATCAACACCTGCGTGACCATAACGGTCATATTTAGACTTTTTATCAGGATCTGAAAGTATTTCGTAAGCCTCGTTAGCCTCTTTAAATTTGGCTTCAGCTTCTTTATCACCGGGATTCAGGTCGGGATGATACTGTTTAGCCTTTTTTCTGTATGCCTTTTTTATTTCGTCATCAGATGCAGACTTTTCCACACCGAGGACTTCATAAAAATCTCTTTTATCTGCCATAGTGTTTCTCCTTCACAAAATACAGCATTGCCCCGTCATAAGACGGGGAATGCATTAATTAATTATTCATCAACATCTGTGAAAGGAGCATCATAGTAACCATCAGCACCGGGAGCCTGGTTACCACCGAATCCGCCTACCTGTGAGGGATCAAACCCCTGTGCATCTGCAGCTTCCTGAGCAGCCTTATACATTTTTTCAGAAAGAGCGTAAAAATCCTTCTGAAGTTCATCCTGACGCTGTTTGATAAGATCGATATCCTGACCCTTCAGAGCTTCTCTGAGAGCATCAATCTTGTCATTTACAGATTTCTTTTCATCATCTGAGAACTTATCGCCATTTTCATTGACAATCTTTTCTGCTTCAAATACCATCTGGTCAGCAGCATTTCTGATATCAACTTCTTCTTTTCTCTTTTTATCTTCTTCAGCATACTGAGCAGCTTCATTAACAGCCTTTTCAATATCTTCCTTAGACATATTTGTTGAAGAAGTGATTGAAATTGACTGTTCTTTACCTGTACCAAGATCCTTAGCTGAAACATGAACAATACCGTTAGCGTCAATATCGAATGTTACTTCAATCTGAGGAACTCCTCTTCTTGCAGGCATAATACCGTCAAGATGGAAATTACCGAGAGTCTTGTTATCTCTTGCAAATTCTCTCTCACCCTGAAGTACGTGAACTTCTACAGATGTCTGATTATCAGCAGCAGTTGAGAAAATCTGACTCTTCTTTGTGGGTATTGTTGTATTTCTTTCAATAATTTTTGTGCATACACCGCCAAGTGTCTCAATACCGAGTGAAAGAGGTGTAACGTCGAGAAGAAGAAGTCCCTTAACGTCGCCGCCAAGCACACCGCCCTGAATAGCAGCACCGATAGCTACACATTCATCAGGATTGATACCCTTGAAAGGATCCTTACCTGTGAATGACTTGATAGCTTCCTGAACAGCGGGAATTCTTGAAGAACCGCCAACCATAAGAACTTTATCAATTTCTGAAATCTTGAGACCTGAGTCTGAAATAGCCTGACGAACGGGACCCATTGTAGCTTCTACAAGGTCTGCTGTGAGTTCATTGAACTTTGCTCTTGTAAGAGTCATTTCAAGGTGCTTAGGACCTGTTGCATCTGCGGTGATGAAAGGAAGGCTGATCTGTGATGTTGTAACACCTGAAAGCTCAATCTTAGCCTTTTCTGCAGCTTCCTTAAGTCTCTGCATAGCCATTTTGTCGCCCCTGAGATCAACACCCTGCTCCTTGTGGAATTCCGTAGCAAGCCAGTTGATAACTCTCTGGTCAAAATCGTCACCGCCAAGACGGTTATTACCTGCTGTAGCAAGAACTTCCTGAACACCATCACCCATTTCAATAATAGAAACGTCAAATGTACCGCCACCAAGGTCATAAACCATAACCTTCTGCTCAGTTTCTTTATCAATACCGTACGCAAGAGCTGCAGCAGTAGGTTCGTTGATAATTCTCTTTACATCAAGACCTGCAATTTTACCTGCATCCTTAGTTGCCTGACGCTGTGAGTCTGTAAAATATGCGGGAACTGTGATAACAGCTTCTGTAACTGTTGTACCGAGATAGCTCTCCGCATCTGCCTTAAGTTTCTGAAGAATCATTGCTGAAACTTCCTGGGGTGTGAACTTCTTATCATTAAGAGTAACATGATAATCAGAACCCATCTGACGCTTGATTGAAGCAACTGTATTATCGGGATTTGTAATAGCCTGTCTCTTTGCTACCTGCCCTACCATTCTTTCACCTGTCTTGCCGAAAGCAACAACAGAGGGAGTTGTTCTTGCACCTTCTGCGTTAGCGATAACAACGGGTTCGCCACCTTCAATAACAGCAACACAAGAGTTTGTAGTACCTAAGTCAATACCTATAACTTTAGCCATAATTATATTTCTCCTTTGATAGAAAAAGTTTATATATTATTTAATAATAACCTGAATTAGTTTGCAACTTTTACTGTTGCAGGGCGAATTACCTTATCACCGATTTTATAGCCCTTCATAAACACATCAGCAATAACGTTTTCTCCAAGTGTTTCATCATCAATATGCATTACACCATTGTGGAAGTTGGGATCAAAGACTTCACCGATTTCACCAAATGATTCAACACCAAGACCTTTAAGAATTTCAATAAACTGATTCACAGTCATTTCTATTCCCTTTTTGTAACCTTCAAAATCAGAATCAGCATTAAATGCAGCGCGCTCAAAATTATCAATTACAGGAAGAATCTTTGAAAGAAGATCTGTTTTTGTGTAAGAAACGCGTGACTCAATGTCCTTCTGTGAACGCTTTCTGAAATTATCGTATTCAGCAAGAGTTCTCATGTAACGATCATTGAGCTCATCATATTCTTTCTGAAGCTTATCAGTTGCAATATCAACAGTTTCAGTTGTTTCTGTTTCAACTGCCTGATTATCTTTTATTTCTTTATCATTCTTCTTTGACATCACTATACCTCATTTATTCTTCAGTCAGTTCAGTAAGGACTCTGCTGACTGATTGTGTAACATTTTTAAGATTAGAAATAATTCTAGAATAATCTATTCTCAAAGGACCTAAAACGGCAATAGAGCCGACATCTTTACCACTTACGCAATATTTATGACTGATTATGCTTACATTTTCAAAAGCTCTGTTCATACTCTCTCTGCCGATAAGGACATTGAGTTCATCTTTACCACCGTGAATTATTTCCGACAAGAACGATGTATGTTTGAAGTGCTCAAAAATCCTGTAAACATCACTCTCAAGTTCCCTGAAAGAAAATAATTTGGACTGACCTTCAATAATGACATTAAGCTGTGACGCTTCATTAGCAAGGTCTGCAAGAACTATAAGCAAAGGAATCATCTGCAAAGCTTTTCCACCAAGAGAAGCAACAATCGTCTGAAGTTTTGCAACAGTCAGTTCTTCATATGTTCTGCCCACAAAATGAGCACCTGCAACATTATAGAACAACTCAGCAGTGTTATAATCAATTTCCTCAGAACACCTGCATATGCGGCTTTTTACAACACCGGTTGACATCAGAATAACAACAAGTGCTGATTTTGCACCAAGAGGAACAAGTTCAACTCTCCTGATAAAAGCATTTATATCATACGGTGTAAGTGCGGCAACAGCACAACCGGTCTGCTCAGAAAGAAGCTTTGTTGCATCCCTCAGAATATCATCAGGCTCGCCACCGAATGAATCAAAGAAATTATGAACAGTAAAAAGCTCAGAATCACTCGTTTCATATATCGGCATCAGATTATTAACATAATATCGGATTCCTTTTTGAGAAGGTATTCTTCCTGCGGAAGTATGAGGCTGCTCAAGATAGCCAAATTCAGATAATTCTGACATCTCATTTCTGATTGTTGCAGATGAAACTGAAAGACCTTCACAAAGAACTTTTGAACCGACAGGCTCGCCCGTCTGAACATATCTTTCAATAACTGATGCGAGAATTTTCTTTTTTCTCTCGGATAACTCCATTGCCTCACCTTCTTTTTTTGTTTAGCACTCTCTTTTATTGAGTGCTAACTACATACATAATATAATACTATTTTATTCCAATGTCAAGAGAAAATTCAAAAAAATATGACAATTTTAATAAATATCAGCAATCAACACCAATGAGTGCCAAAAAAAATAGTTGATTGCAAAAATCAATTTGCAACCAACTATAATATTCCCATTTGTTTCATCAACTCAAGACGTTGATTTGCTATTTTAACACTTTCTGACGGAGATACAGAAAATTTTTTGCGACATAAAGAATCTGAAATATAATTGAAAATTCTCAAAAGCCAGAAAACCGGCAAAAGGATAATAAATCTTTTAAGAACCGAATATTTCTCCTTCATATATGACACCGGAGGAAAAATTGTTTTCAAGTAATTCTTCTTACCATCATTAGCAACTGCATTATGCACAATACTTGCGCTATGCAATCTGTCTTCCGTGCTTTTACCAAAAACTCCGGCATCAAGCAAATCAGAAACGAAACCATCATAACAAATAAACGATTTATCAATAGTATAAAAATCATTTTCAACAGTAAAACCAAAGATTTTTTCTATTGCAACAAAAATATTATCTGCAAAAGATTTTATACCTATTTTTTTTATCAGTTCTTTAACAACCGTAAAATTCATTTCACTATGATACATTTTAATATACATATATATATCAGACAACTGTTTCAAACCAAAACCACTTCCGACAAAGTGCTTGAATGCATGGTAAATCAGATACACAAAATGTTCTTCATGCGACAAAGTATCAAAAGAACCAAAACTTATAATTCTTTCAAAAAAACCATTAAACGCAATATCCGCATTCTCTGCCCACTTATCATCACCTTCCCCGAGCCGGGAACTTACCTCAACATAAAGTCCAAGATCCTGTGACTTGTATGAATTGCTGCTGCACACAAAACCTTTCTCAGCAAAGAAATTATTAAAAAGATGGCGATTTTCAGGCTTAACAATAATATCAAAATCAGAAGACAATCTATAATAAGACACAGGATACGTTTTCGCACAAACAGGACCTTTTACAACAATAGGTCTTAAGCCTATAGCAGACAATTCATCACATAAAAGCTCAAACTGAATTTCTTTTGATATCTGATTTCCGCAAAGCTTCAAAACCGTATTTTTCCACATCGAAAGATTTATAGATTCACATTCAACAGCCTTAGAGTAAATCACAGGCAACAAATTATGTTTACTGGCAATAAGAAATACCCGATCGACATCAAAAGAGTATCCATCGGGAAGTTTTTCATCATTTAATGCAGTTTTTAGTAAAAATAGAAATTGATCTTCAAAAACCTGCAAAGAAATCCACCTTACATAATAAGATTACAATCAGTGCCATTAACAATATAAGCACGATTACAGAATTCAAATACGCTTGTTCTGTGACTTGTAAAAATACAAATTTTATCTTTTCCCCATTCAGAAAGATTTTCAAGTACTCTTTTTTCAGTATCAATATCAAGTGCGGAAGTTGCTTCATCAAAAAGCACAATAGGAGCATTTCTAAGAACAGCACGAGCGATTGAAAGTCTCTGCATCTGACCTTCAGAAAAACCTACACCACCGTCACCTACAGAACAATAAATACCTTTTCTTTCTTTTGCCACAAAATCATATGCACATGCAATTTTAAGTGCACCAATAATTTCTTCATCAGTTGCATCAGGTTTTACAAGTCGCATATTTTCAGCAAGAGTATCGCTAAACATTGTATTTTTCTGAGGCACATATGAAAAATACAATCTTGTTGCAGGCATCAAATCAATTTTCTCACCTGTTTCAATGTTTTTAATTGTCGCAGTACCACTGCTACACTGTATAAGCGCTAAAAGAAGACGGAGAATTGTAGTCTTACCTTCACCGGACGCACCGGTAAGAGCAACAAAATCGCCGGTTTTACCTGAAAAACAAATATTTTCAAGCGCAGACTCTTCCTCGTCTATATATCTGAAAGACACATCTTTAAGCTCAAGACAAATCTCGGATGATGATGCTTTTTCAAAGAATGAAGATACATCCGGATTCTGAAGTGAATCATCTTTGGGAAGATTTTTAATTTCAGTAATTCTTTCTGATGCTGCAACCGCATTGATAAGAGTCGGCACAATTCCGACAATTGAAGAAAAAGAACCTGATAACATAGTATAAAGTTCAATAAAAAGAACAAGGGTACCTATTGAAATCTGTCCCTGCCAGAGTCTGTATACTCCCCATCCGAAACACGCATATGTAATCATCTGAGAAACAAAACTCATTACAGAAGTAACAAAAATCGAGAATTTGTTATATTCCAGACTCATCTTTATGTAATCAGTCTGAATAGATCTTAATTTTGCACAGAACGTTGAAACAAGACCAAACGCTTTGAGATGTTGCATATTCAGAAGCGCATCTGAATTAAACGTCATCATTTTACTGCTGATTTTTTTAAGATCTCTGGCATATCTGTGTATTCTCTTTACAAGCACACGAGAAAAAATAAGACTGACAGGTATAGTTACAAGCGCTATCAAAGCCATTACCTTATCATAATAAAATACAACACCGAATGCGGCAGTGAACTGAAATGCCTTTGCAACAAAAGTAGGCGCAATGCCAATAACACTACCTGCTACAGTGGAAATATCAGAATTAAATCTATTAAGAATATCACCTGATGAGAATAAAGAAGTATATTCCCATTTACTACAGATAAATTCATCAAAAATGTTAGCTGTCATCTCCGTATTGATTCTGATTCTGATTTTTTCAGATATTCTGCTATTAAAAGCTGAAAACAAAATCTTAAAAACAGTAAAAGCAATAGCCGCAACCACAACAACATAAATATTATCAAATCTTAAAAGATTATGTTCTGATGAACCCTTGGTTACAAAATCAATAAGCGACTGAGAAACAAGGCTTGCAAGGATACCGAAAACTGAACTGAACAAAGCCATTATCGTAAAAATGATAATAGCTCCGGAATACCTTTTAGAAAGGTTTAAAATATTCTTAATCTCAGCAAAAATTTCAGAAAAGCTTCTGTTTTTTATCTTCACATTTTTCACCGCATATATTATACATCAAGTAATAATGTTTGTCAATTAAATAAAAAAGAGCATTACTGCATCACTATTCAGCAAATCAATATTTTCTTCACAGTATTCAATCTGTTTAGACCACATTTTAACATTATTAATTCTGTCAATATCAGAAAATTCACCTTTAACAAGCAATGTATAGCAATCACAAATATGAAGAAACACAAGACTTGCGACAGCAAATGCGATTCCGTTAACAAAACCACTATTAAATGCAGATTCAATCAGATTTCGATAAATAATATAGGAAATAAATTTTTCATAATCAATAATATTGAAATGTGTCTTCACTGAGATTGCAGTAATTTCAGCAATATTATTTTTTATATCATCGACAAGTTCAGTCCAGTCTTGATTGATAGCTTCTGTCTTAGAAAACAATTCAACGATATCTTCAAAGAGCATTTGATTGTCTTCTGCGTATACTCTCTTGCAATCATATCCAAAAAGTTCAGATTCAGTGTTTACAGCAAAATCAAGCAATTCTGAAATTCTGACTTCAAACTCATGTTTATCATCTTTTAATAACAAAAAACACTTTTCGCGTAAATCAAATAAAGTGAAATAATCATCATCAGCTTTTTCACCTGAAGATGTAAGAGAAAACCGTGTATCAGCATTAAACAGCATTTCGCATACTTTTTCACAACAAAGACCAAGACCACTTTCAATTGCATTGTCATACCAATTATAAAATCTAGGATGCTCACGACAAATATAACAAAGTGCGTCTTCTCCGTAACGAGAATAAATATCACAAAAACCATCATCTTTCAGAAACCAGCATCGATCACACTCTTTAATCCTGAAAATACAGTTACCTTCAGAATCGGAGATTATCCCCTCTGAAATATGTGCAAAATCATTTTTACCAATCTTCTGATATTTAGAATATGTATCATCATCAACGATAATTTCCCAGCCTGCACAACAGGTATCTGTACATTTATCTGCCTTACAGACAAAAGAATCAAAGAATTCAGGCTTTACACTAAACATAATAACAACCTCAAATAAAAAAGGGCAGCTGAGCCACCCTTAGAATCAAAGCAAGAATCTGCCCTTAGGAGAAACAACATTTACAGCTTCTTTTTTAACATCAATTTCAATTTCATTGTATGCTCCGCCGTATTCACCGTCAAGAGTCCAAGGTACATTATCTTCTGTTGTAATCTTAACTTTTGATGTTTTGACAAGAAGAATATTTTCACAGCTATAATCCTGACGCAAAGCGCTTACAAACGCATCAGCAACATCTTTCATTCCGTTGCCTTTAACAAGAAGCAATTCAAAAAGTCCGTCGTTCATTTTGACATTGTTTTTTTCAAGTTTGAAAAGACCTGAGATTTCATTTGTATTTGCAATCGCACCAAAATAAAAATCCCCTTCTATAACTCCGTCATCATACTCAACACGCATATGTGCCGGTTTCATATTCTTAATCATAGGAATAAGCTTAAGAACAAAACCATTGATGAGATATGCTGAATGACCAAACATATTCTTTATATTCTGAGAAGTATTATATGAAATCTCTGTAGCCATACCGAATGATGCAATATAGCAAAAATACTTATCATTAAAAGAGCCGATATCATATCTGTTCTGATAACCTTCAGCATACAGTTTTGCAACATCTTTAGGATCTTTTGAAAGAGATAATGAGTGTGCAAAATCATTTGTTGAGCCGCAAGGAATATATACAACAGGTTTATCAACACCTACCTGCATAAGCCCATTCACAACTTCATTATATGTACCGTCACCACCGCAACAAACAACGGCATCATAATCTGCAGCATACTTTTTTGCAATATTTATACCGTCCCCCTGACATGTTGTTGTTTTTTCAAAACATTCAATATCATATTCACGGAACGCACGTATTATATCGTCCGTACTGGGACGTGTACTGTTTCTGCCCGCAATTGGATTTTTTATAAGTAAAACATTCTTCATTTTTGCACCACCGATTGTCATTTTATATGACAAACATCAATTAAATATATATTAAATAGTATTTTATCAAAAAAAGAAAGTTTTTGCAATGGTTATAATTAAATATTACCAAAATTATTTTATTAATTTTTTATATATTTTACAACTTTTTTTGTTTTTAGTATTGACAAAGGCATACCACTTGTGTTAAAATAACACCCGTCATTGAGTCGCGGGTGTAGTTCAATGGTAGAATTCCAGCCTTCCAAGCTGGCCGTGTGGGTTCGATTCCCATCACCCGCTCCAACGTGCGCTGATAGCTCAGCTGGATAGAGCAACTGCCTTCTAAGCAGTAGGTCAGGGGTTCGAGTCCCTTTCAGCGCGCCATTTATGGTGGGTATAGCTCAGTTGGTTAGAGCGCCAGGTTGTGGCCCTGGAGGTCGACGGTTCGAATCCGTCTATCCACCCCACTTAAAAATCCGCAAATCACTTGTTGATTTGCTTTTTTTATATCTAAATTTTTATTGAGGAGTCGTCAAGCGGTAAGACACAGCACTTTGACTGCTGCATTCGTGGGTTCGAATCCCGCCTCCTCAGCCAAATAAGTCAGTCAATTTTGATACAATTGACTGACTTATTTTTTTGCA